>JAUVKO010000015.1 GCA_030596225.1 Fidelibacterota bacterium | reverse complement strand
TTGATTTTCTGATCCGTTCAAAAACGAGATCACTTTACCGGAATCCAAAGCTGCATAATGGTGTGGTTGTGATCCGGAATGGAAAACAGGGGAAATATGCTGGAGTTCTCAAGGTTAGACGATTTGACAGTACCAGCAAATTAACCAATGTAAGTGTTCAGTATAAGCGTATCAAATTCGCAGAAAATCGACTTAATGCCATGGCCAAGGGCTTAGAGGAGGGGAAGTCACTGGAAGAACATTACGCAGAGGATGCGAAGCGGCTTGAGCTGATCAGTAGACTGAGAGCAGAGCAGGAAAACAATGAAAACCAAATCAAGAACCTGCAGAATAGCTATTATTTTGAAGCTATCCCGCTGAATGATAAAATTGAGGACACTCCCGAAGTAGCCCAAATAGTTGCTAAGTATATGCCAAAGGTAAAGGCGAAGATCCAAGATAAATAATTAAAAGAAATAAAAGAGGCTGATCAAAATCAGCCTCTTTTATGAGCGAGAGACCGGACTCGAACCGGCGACAACCACGTTGGCAACGTGGAGCTCTACCAACAGAGCTACTCTCGCAATACCTTGTCTGCTATCAAATACATAGCCTAAAAGCGGCGTGAATATAAATCCCGGCAATGGTGTCGCAAATAGTTTTTGATGCAAATAACTTGCTTGTGGCTTGTCTATGGGAATTTTGTCAATATCAGCAAATATATCATATCATTTAGATATAAATATATATCATATAATTATCCCATTTAAATGGAATACCGGATGAAATAATCATTATAAAGTTATAGAATACATAATGATACGTCATACAATATAATATTGGCATACGCTTTGTGTAATGATCTGATGTGATGAGTTGAATGAGCAAAGCCAAAAGGAGGCGATCATGAAAAGAACTAAACTCACAATTATTGGATTAGCACTTTTATTGAGTATGACTCAATTAATTGCGGAGCCGACAGTAAGCAAGGAGTGCTGCAAACCACAACCGGTTGGCGGCATAGAGACTCTGGAAAAAAATACAGCATATCCGGCTTTAGCGAGCGAATATCGTTTTGAAGGTGATGTCACCCTTAAATTTGAAGTCGATGTTCTTGGCAATGTCTCTGGAATCCAGGTTACCCAAAGTGGTGGTTCAATGTTTGACGAATCAGCCATTTCAGCCGTTCTGAGCACTCAGTGGAGTCCGGCAATACAAAATGGAAGTCCGGTTTCTGTAAGCTATGAGATACCTTTTGAATATCGCATCCAGTAGGACACTTAAAGCTCGTTCTTTGACAGGATTCAATTGTTAACACAGGCAGGAGGAATTTAAGCTTCTGCCTGTATTATTTAGAGTGGTTTGATATTGATCTCAACCTTAACCATGTTGTATTTCAAGGTTTTAAGAGCATCAATGGCTGCATCTATATCAAGACTGAAACTTTCTTCAGTTCCATAGCTGAGCAGATGTGAAACTGATAAGTGATAAGCTGAAGCAATTTTTTGAAGCGTAGTTAAAGTTGGATCGGCCAATCCTCTTTCCAGCTTGCTCACATAACTTCGATCCAAACCTGCCCGGTTAGCGAGTTCTTTCTGAAGTAGATGGTGAGCTTCTCTTACAAACCTTAATTGCTTACCGATATCCATGAGTTGCATTCTCCCCATATAAAATGGTCCAAATCAATATTTTCAGTCAACTTGAAGAAGTTTCTAAATATAATTGATTTAGACGTAAAATATAATGATTTTCGATAAGTTAATGATTGCCTTCAGAATCATGTTAAATTGTAGCATGACATCCACCTGGGATTATGATAATGCTTACGAACTGCGACTTAAAATGGTTGCCGAACAATTGAATTATCGTGGCATTCATCAGAAAAATATTCTGGAAGCATTTCAGGAAATTCCACGTCACTTATTTGTTCCTCACGTGAATCTCAGTAAAGCATATGGTGATTATCCTTTGCCGATAAAGGCCGGTCAAACCATTAGTCAGCCATATATTGTAGCCTTGATGCTTATGTATCTTGAATTGGATTTGACCCATGAGATTCTGGAGATTGGGAGCGGTAGTGGCTACTCCACAGCTTTACTCGCAAAAATATGCAAACATGTGAATGCAATGGATGTATATAGCAAGTTGGTTCGTGATTCTCAGTCAGTTCTGGAACAACTTGAGATCGATAATGTTTCCATGAGTCATGGGAGTGCCTGGGAACATTTAGTGGAAAATAAGGTATATGACCGTATTATTCTATGGGCTAGTCCGCCAAGGATCCCGGAACATTTATTCAATTCATTGAAAGACGGTGGGATCCTGGTAGCACCGGAGGGGAAATACAATCAATATGTCTGGGTCTGCCGGAAAAGTGCAGAGCAAATAAATAGAGTAAGAAAAGATGCTGTCAGGTTTGTACCGCTTGTTCAAGGATCAGTGAAAGAAATCGACAGCAATTCGAGAGGGTAAAATGAGAAAACTATATAAATCTAATAAAGACAAAGTTTTTGATGGGGTATGTGGAGGAATCGGTGAGTATTTCAAGATTGACCCGGTCATTATCAGATTACTCTGGGTTGTATTGGTGATTTTTGGGGGAACAGGTGTGCTGGCATACCTGGTGGCAATGGTCATTGTTCCAAAAGATCCTGAATTTGTCACAGTTGAGGGCAAAACTAATGTAAAAGTTGAACTGCAAACCTATTCAAAAGGCTTTTGGGGTATCTTGCTGATTATACTAGGACTTTTATTGCTCCTGAGACTGATCGGACCTGTAGGAGGGCTTTTTGCAGGTACTGCAATGATTATGAGCAGTATGTTATGGCCGCTTGTAGTGATTGGTCTGGGCTTATATCTTTTCTTGAATCAATCAATAAAAGAAGATGCCAGATCATCTTTTAAAAAGGTATTTCCAGAAGGTAAAATATTATACAAATCACGGAGTGACAAACGAGTAGCCGGTGTTTGTGGTGGAATTGGTGTTTATTTTAATGTGGATTCAAATATTATCCGCATTTTATGGGCAATTGCCACTCTGGGATCGTTTGGGTTTGGTGTGCTGGCATACCTGGCTCTTGCCGTATTTCTGCGTGAATCAGATTAAACCGTCTGTGGATACCAAATCATTGTCTGTTCAGTGGCGTGATAATATCAGCTTAATCAAGAATGTCCTGGCAATATTGTTGGCATTCCTTCTTGTAGATGGCAGCAAAGCGCAAGATGTCTATGAGAGAGGTACAATCATTAGTGTGCCTGCCGGAAAACACATCAATCACAGTTATTATGGTATTTGGAATGTATACTTTGCAGCGGAGGATGGTGTACTGGTATATGATCATCACCATGGCCGGTGGTTAGACCCCATCACAGCAAGTAATGGCTTAATACAATATCCAGTCCTGCTGGTATGGCAGAACCTGGCCACCCAGGATGTATGGATCATCACTCCTGATTTCGTTTTTATCTATGATCATTTAACTGATTGGATGACTAGGGAAGCACTTCCCAAGGATGCAAAATTTTCCGGAAATTATGAATTGGGAATCACTGATACCCGTGTAGTGGTCACTTCTACCAGAGAAGGACTGGCTGAAAGTTATTCTGCAGTATTCATGAAAAGTTCAGGAGTATTTGAAAACTGGGGAGCAGATTCAACCCTTGCTATTGAATGGAATGATATACAATGGATTAGTGCCATTGCCCCTGAATCAAACGTGATCTATGAATCACTTCTTGTTCAGAGTATTACGAATGGGAGCTTTGATGCTAACAATATGCTCCACCTAGATGGGTATCCACTTAGAACGGCAAGTTCTGTTTCAGCAATATCCGGTGGCAGAGAGTCCGGGGAAGCATTTCTCAGTACTTACGGAATGGGTGTTTTCCACCAAAAGATCAGTGGGGGGAGCTTTAGCTCATTACCGTTTGGCCTTTTGTCACCTGATGTTATGTCGATGAAGCTGATAGGGAAGAAACTGCTTGTTGGTGGTCGTGCAGGATTATCACTTTTAGAAGGCTATGATGCTATATATGATGAAGCCATCAGGGACCCTGTTCTTGACTATTCGTTTATCTCAGCAATTGACAGTACAAGTACAGGCTTGCTGATTGCAGGTCGTAATGGTGTATTTCAGAAAACTGTTGATACACAAAGTTGGAATCGGATTATTTCAAAAAAGGATCTTGCCAGCACACGTATTTATTCAATTGCAGCAGGAGATGATGGCAATCTTATGGTTGCAACAGAACGCAATGCCTATCTATTCCATGAATCAGGTCTTATTATTCAAACCTTGTTTCCCGGAGGGTTGGATTGGCCGGTCTTCGATATTAAATACTCAAATGGCAGATATTATATCTCCACTTATTTCGGTATTTTCATTTTTGATGAGACCAATCTGACATTTGTTGCCCGGATTAACAGCTCAGGCGAAATGCTATCCCCAAAAGTGGCTGCAGCTGTAGATCCTATCTACGAAAGTGAAGTCCAGGGTGAAATGCTGTGGGCCGCTACTCATCGTGGACTGATAAAGGTTGACCTATTGCAGGAAAAGGGGAATGCCTATCTTGCTCCGCATGCCCCATTCAAGCCACGGGGACTTGCAATGGCTGGAACCAATGTCTGGATTGGAACTGATATGGGAGTTTTCAGTTTTGACTCAATGACATATGCCTGGCGGCACTTTACTTTGAATGATGGACTTATTAGTAATTTTGTGACTGATTTGGTGGCAAATGAAGACTATATTTGGATTGGGACTAATCTGGGACTAACGAGGATCAAGTGGCGAAATCTATATTAAGATCAAACATAAATGCCTTATTGCTAATAGCACTGATTGTTGGCTGTGCTGATCAGAAAATTAACCGGGATAAGGATCTTACCTTACCTGACTTTTCCTTCATTGGTCTATCTGAGCCATTGCCTAACAAGGAAAATATCAAAGTTTCCATTCACTTGAAGATTCCGTATAATGAACTGCAATTCACTCGTTCAGGGAATCAATATTTAGCCCGATATGAAGTGGGCATAAATATCCTGGATAATGATAAAGAGCGTATAGAAGGTACGATATGGAGCGATTCTCTCTGGCTGGACTCCTATAAGGCAACTCGCAAGACTGAAAATACTGTTGTGGCAGTAAATAGTTTTATCGTTCCGGCAGCTGAGTTGACCCTCAGTGTAAGAGTGACTGATCTGTATACTAAAAAATCGCGTATGCTCAGCGCTGAAGTTGATCAATCTGATATGTATTCCGGAGATCTGGCTTTGGGGAATATCATGATCATGGACAATCATTCCCCCCAAGGTTCTGAATTGTTGATGGACCAGTCTTTTTATGAGATTGTTGATACATTAAGATTTAAAGCGAGACTCATTGGCTCATTTTTTCCATATAGTTTGAAGTATGAACTGATGGTTAAAGATAAAAGCGTGATAAATCAAAGCAGAAGCATTGATCATGAAGGAGCCATTGATTCTTTACTATCCTTTGTTGTTCCTCTTAGCGAAATGCACCATACAAATTATACCTTATTTTTAATTGCAGAAGATGCGAAAGGGAATCGGGTTACGACCAAATCTCATTTTCGGGTACGTATCCGTGGGATCAATTTCGATATTGGTGATATGGATGAAGCAGTGCATCAGTTGGTCTACATCGCAACTGATCGTCAGATCCGTCATATCAAATCTGGGTCAGCAGAAGAGAAAATCGACAGATTCAGGGAGTTCTGGTCTACACTTGATCCCACACCCGGTACCATTGAGAATGAATTAATGGAAGAATATTACCGCCGGGTGGCTTTTTCAATAGAAGCATTCACTGTTGTTCAATCGGGATGGAAAACGGATAGAGGTATGATATACATATTATTTGGACCACCGGATGAGATACAGAGAGGTCCTTTTGAATTGGATCGTAAACCCTATCAAGTATGGGAATATTACCGACTTGGAAAGCAGTTCGTTTTCCAGGATGAAACCGGTTTCGGCGACTACCGCTTGCATCATAACTACTTGGACCAAAATGACTGGCGTTTCCGTTACTGATTTTGCTTGTAGTTGTAAGTCTTTAGAGAATGCACTTTACCTGTTTGTAGCTAATCCCTTAAAATAAAGCCACTATCAGCCAATTAATAAGTGCTATTGGGTAAAAAAATGATAGATTTTGCACCACCCTTAGGAAGAGATTCTTAAGCTAAGGGTAAAGTGTTGTTTTTCAAGGGCTGAGAGTCAATGTTAGCCACGAGAGGGTAGATGGTCACAAATTTTTCAAATTTTCGAAACTGGATGGGTGTTGATATTGCAATTGATCTGGGAACGGCAAACACACTGATTTACATACGGGGACAGGGAATCGTTCTTAACGAACCATCTATTGTTGCAAAATCCAAGTCAACATCGAAAGTCATCGCGGTTGGTAACGAAGCTAAACGCATGGTAGGTAAGGTTCATCAGGAGATTGAGACCATACGTCCATTACGTGATGGTGTAATTGCAGACTTCGAGATGGCAGACAGCATGTTGCAGGGGTTTCTTAATAAATTGCCAATTTCAAAATTAGCACGTCCTAGAATGATCATCTGTGTTCCTTCCGGCATAACCGAGGTTGAGAAGCGAGCCGTTAAAGAATCTGCTGAACGTCGCAATGCTCGGGAAGTCTTCTTAATTGAGGAGCCTGTAGCTGCTGCTATCGGGATCGGTATCGATATTAGTGAACCGGTAGGCAGCATGATTGTTGATATTGGTGGAGGTACAACTGAAATCGCCATCATAGCCTTAAATGGAATTGTTACAAAAGAATCGCTGCGTGTTGCCGGTGATGAGATGGATGAAGCTATTATCCAACATTTCAAACGTGACCATAATTTACTTATTGGTGAACGTACAGCCGAGAGCATCAAGTGTAATGTGGGCTCTGCTTTGCAGGGGACAGATTATAAACTCTCTGTAAAGGGTCGGAATATGATCGCTGGTATTCCCAAGACCATTGAGGTGTCATCGTCTGAAATTCGGGATGCTTTAAGAGATACCATTGATCTTATTGTCGATGCAGTGAAAATGTGTCTGGAACGAACTCCTCCTGAATTGAGTTCTGATCTACTTGATCGCGGTATTATTCTAACTGGAGGTGGTGCACTGCTTCAGGGGTTTGATAAACGGATGCGTTTGGAAGTCGATCTACCTGTTAATGTCGCAGAACATCCATTACTTTCCATTGTGCAGGGCACCGGTAAGGTGCTTGATAACATCGAACGATATGAGGATGTACTTTATTAAGCGGTTTTGCAGTAGGTTAGGTTAGATCTTGGCAACATCAGTATCACCAATCTCTCGATACAAATCACTGGTAAATCTTGTATCAGCAATTGTTTTATCCCTTGTGCTAATTGCATCAAATAATAGCCCGGCGCTTATCCGTGCACGTGGTATTGTTATGGATGCTTCAGCTTATCTCTATGTTCCAATCCAATGGGTGGAAACCCTTTTTACAATTGAAAAGGATTATCACAAGCTTCAACAGAGCCATGTAAAAGCTCAAATCGAGTTGAATAAGTACAAGAACCTGGTGCGGGAGAACCAGCGTTTAAGGAATCTGTTGGGTTTTAAAGGTGAAAAGAGCTTTGACGTTATTCCGGCTAATGTGCTTTCCAATATTGGTAGTCATACAATGAACAGCCTGACTGTTGATCAGGGGTCTCAGGATGGAGTTAAATTGTTATCAGGTGTTGTGGACGCACAAGCCCAATTGGTTGGAAAAATAGTTGCCATTTCACCAAATACCGCATTAGTGCAGTTGATTAATGATAAAAATTTTCGTGTTTCCGTACGGGAAATGCGTTCCCGGGATGTGGGTATCCTAAGCTATAACCTGAAAAAAGGATACATAATTCAGGATGTACCCAGGAATGCTGCGGTGATTGCCGGCGACTCTGTTGTGACGTCTGGTTTTAGTGATATTTTTCCAGAGCATATCTTTGTTGGATGGGTCTCTGAGATCTCACCGGTGATCGAGGATTATGTTAAATCTGTTCAGGTTGATCTGGCAACAGATTTTAATCGATTAGAAGAAGTGTTCATCCTGAAATAATGATCGATACTATCAAATATAGTCTATTGGGTTTCCTGGTCCTTATCTTTCAATGGATGCTGGGTGACGTTTTTAGCATATATGGTTTGACACCAAGCTTTTTAGTGATCTTTATTATTTATGTCGGTCTGACTCACAGCCAATTGCATGCCATCTGGTTGGGGTTTTTCCTGGGATTCATTATTGATGCACTTACCGGTACGCATTTGGTGGGAATCAGTGGACTTGCATTATCTGTTGTGGGTTATTTTGCCGGTATTTTTCATGGACGTATCACTCGTGTTCCTATCATAATGCAATATTTGCTTTATACTGGATTTTTAGCGATCTTTTTTGTTATCACAGTGATGATAACATTCCAAGATTCTCAATGGGCCATCGGCAATGTTGTGTTTCTTATTCTATTACCAAAAACCATATATACTCTAGGTCTCTTAAGCGGAATATTTATTCTCCTGCGTGTTGGAGCAGAGTAATGCTTCAAGGCAAGAACATCGTAGAGGGCTGGCGATCTTATCTGGTTCAAGGATTGTTATTATTACTATTTCTGATTCTTATCGGACGGTATTACTATTTGATGATCGTGTTCCATGAGAAATATGCTGAGAAAGCAACAGCTAATCATATTCGTGCAATACCTGTTCTGGCATCTCGTGGTGTTATTTACGATCGGGATGGCAATATCATTGTGGACAATGCTCCCAGCTATACCATTTCAGTTATTCCGGTTGAGATAAAAAATAAACCTGAATCACTTGATCGTCTGTCTGAGATCATGCAAGTCTCTGTCAAGGAGATTAATCGGCGAATTGTGAAAAATCGACGAGGTTCATTTGCACCGGCTAAGGTATTCAGTCGTGTCCCATTTCCAAAAATATCGCTTCTTCAAGAGCATCGTTTGGAACTTGCTGGTGTTACATATAGCATTGAACCTATTCGAAATTATGTTTCAGATATTGATCTTTCACATGCACTGGGATATACCCGTGAGATTAATCGGGATGACCTGGAGCGATTCAGTAAAGATCTTGATTATCAACCTGGAGATCAGGTCGGTTGGAAGGGAATCGAAAAATATTATGACTCAGAGCTGCATGGTCAACGAGGATTCAGGTATATCGAGGTAAACGCCCTGGGACAAGAAATTGGCGAAATCGTTGATCGGAGACCAATAAACCCTGTACCGGGACACGATTTAATTCTAAGCATTGATTCATTTATTCAGTCAATCACAGAAAAGGCACTAGCTGATTCTTCAGGATCTGTGGTCATCCTAAATCATGAGACTGGTGAAATTCTGGCCTATGCCAGTCGTCCTAGCTATGACCTGGAGATGCTGTCCGGGCGAATTTCATCCAAAGACTGGAATGCACTGAGAAAGAATCCAAGAAATCCACTATTCGATCGGGGAGTGCAAGGTCTTTATCCTGCTGGGTCTACACTTAAACCGTTGGCTGCTTTGTATTCTCTGGAGAATCTTTCAAATGCAAGGGATCGTACCTATACTTGCCGTGGGAGCTATCGTTTAGGAAACCGGTCTTTTGGCTGCTGGAAGAAAGCCGGACATGGGAAGGTCGATCTTCATGAAGCAATCCAGCAATCTTGTAATGTTTACTTTTTCAATCTGATCCAGGATATTGGGTTGGAAGACTGGGCGCATCTGGCGCGAGAGTTCGGATTTGGTCAATTGACAGGGATAGATATTCCGGGAGAGAATAAGGGTTTGGTGCCGGACACAAAGTATATGAACCGTAAATACGGAGAAAAAAAGTGGACAAAAGGCAATCTCCTGAACATCGTAGTTGGCCAGGGAGATGTTTTAGTCACCCCCTTGCAATTAGCGCAATTTGCCGGAATGTTGGCTCAAAGAGGTTTCCAATATCAACCCCATTTCGTTAATAAAATTGTCTCAAAAAGCGGAGAAATAATTAGAGTTAATTCAAAACAAGCTGAAAAGCGCGTTATTGCTTCTGATGAGTCATGGGCATTTATGCATAAGGCGATGTGGGCTGTTGTAAATGGACCCCATGGTACAGCTAAAGCGGCTCGTCAGAAAGATTGGGAAATTTATGGTAAGACTGGAACCGCCCAGAATCCGCATGGGGAAGACCACGCGTGGTTTATTGGTTTCAGTCTGGATGAGCGTTATCCATTTGCCTGGGCCGTATTGCTGGAAAATGGCGGCGGCGGTGGCGGGAAAGCAGCTCCATTGATTGGCAGGATTCTACGGTCCATTGCGAGAAAAGACCTATGATTATAAGAAAATACCTTTTTGATCGTCTAAGGGAATTTGATTGGGGTTACCTGGGACTCGCCATTTTGTTATCAAGCAGCGGTTTACTTGCCATTTATAGCATTGAGGTCCAACAAGATTCCAGCTCAGGTTATTTTCTCAGGCAGAGTATCTGGAGCGTGTTAGGCTTAGTCCTCTTTTTTGGTGTCTATTTCCTTCCTCGAAAAGTAATTCACAATTTAGCGTACTATGCTTATGGTGTTGGGGTGGTATTGCTGTTAATTCCCATTGCACTCAAGCAAGGTGGAACTGTAAGTCGTTGGATATCCATAGGTAGTTTTGGCATTCAACCCTCTGAATTCATGAAGATATTCTTACTGGTTGCTTTAGCAAAATATTTTGCGGATCACAAACGCAAACTTTCTACAATAAAAGAATTAATGGCTCCATTCGCAATGACCATTGGACCGACAATTCTGGTTCTACTTCAGCCTGACTTGGGAACTGCATTGGTTTTTCTTGGCATATTTATAGTTGTCATTTTTTGGGCCGGTATCAGACCCCTATATTTCTTTTTGCTGCTGACTCCGATTGTTTCCATGATTGCTGCGTTTCAGACAGTTTCTTTTTTCGTGTGGATGGTGCTCATTATTGTGATCCTATATTTCAGTAATATGCCCTTTTGGACTAAAGTATTTAACTTTATTATCAATGTTGCTCTCGGTGGAATTACCAATCTGCTTTGGGCATTGCTTAAACCATATCAACAGCAGCGAATACTCTCATTAATAGATTCTGATTCTGATCCATTAGGGGCAGGGTACCAGGTGTCTCAATCTTTAACGGCATTTGGTTCGGGTGGTCCGTTTGGTAAAGGTTTTGGTGAAGGGACCCAGACTCATTTAAAATTCTTACCTGAGCAGCATACTGACTTTATCATGACAGTAATTGGGGAGGAATTTGGATTTCTCGGAGTGATGATAGTCATCACCCTATTCTATTTTCTCATCGCAAGATTGATCAATCACTCATATGGTAGTAAATATCGATTTGATAGTGTTATCCTGATCGGGGTTGCCGCAGTTATGGTATTTCATGTTTTTGTGAACCTGGCTATGATCGTTGGAATTATGCCCGTTACTGGACTTCCATTACCCTATATCAGCTACGGTGGGTCGTTTATGGTTACTGCGATGATGATGGTTGGACTATCAGCGAATATGGCCTCTGTGCGAAGGATGACCCGATAAGCTCTCAAACTCCCTTTAACTGCGAGATTTAGCGTTGCGAGACCCTTATTAAAGTTTAAATTTACGGCCGTATGATTTCTTGTCTTAACTCCCAGCAGAAAGTGATTTAAGCCATGCAAAAAAGACAGTTTGGTTTCATTTTGATCCTAGCTATGATTATTGGTTGCTCAGGTAGTAAAAACCTCGAGATGGAAATTGATCAGGTAAAGCAGGAAAATCAAGGGACAGATAGTGTCCTCTTTGTGTTAGATGAAAAATTGCAGGAATTTTCAAAAGAGGTCAAAGCGATGCGCGAGACCTATAACGAAAATCACATTAGCCTGGAAAATCTTTATAAACTTAATGCTGAATCCAGGAAAAACGTCGACCAGCTTTCTCAGAATATGGCTGGTAAACTAAAGAGTGAGAGAGCGCTTCACGACTCATTAGCTGCCCTGACAGAACAAATTAATGAAGCAAAGATAGCAGGTTTGCAGGCTGAACAGGGTGAAATCAGAGAGTCACTTATTGGTCTAAACTCATCCATTCAATCAACTCAATTTCAGGTGGATAGTATCTTCGCCAGTATGGATCCGGCAAAAATGTCAGTGCTGGAAGAAAATTTGTTGAATATTCAGTCTAGATTTACGCTCTTGGATTCATCTTTCTCAGAGTTCCAATTGACGGTTACAGATCATATAATGAGTTCAGATGACCAGTTGCAAACTTTGGAACGCCATGCAAAAGTTCAGGATAGTGCCAATTACGACATTCTTTCCCAATTGGTCTTGCTGGAGAATAAGATCATCTCCCTCACGAATTCATTCAACGAATTAATGGCAATGCCGGGCACAAGTCCAAATGTATTGGGTGCACCGATGCAGCAAACTCGGATTCAAACACAGTCACCAGCTACCAGACCCATGACCGCTACTATGGACTATGAGACCTATAAACAGCACTATATTAATGCTTTAAGTTCTTACCAGAATGGCAACTTTATGGGGGCCATCGATGATTTTGAGATGCTCATTCGTAATGACTCACAAAATGATTTGGCAGACAATGCCCAATATTGGATCGGTGAATGTTACTATGCCTTGGATGAATATTCCCGTGCCATCGAGTCTTTTCGGAAAGTGATGAATTACACAGATTCCAACAAGGCGGATGCTGCGCAGTTAAAGATTGGATATTCTTACTTGAATAGTGGTGATAAGAATAATGGATACAATGAATTAGAACGGCTTTTGGAAATGTTTCCTGATAGTTCCTATCGAGAAGAAGTCAAACAGATCCTCGCCTCCAGATAATAGGTTATTTTAAAAAAAAACAACTCAATGCCAGCAAAAATATACTATCTCTCCTCAGAAGTCGCTCCTTTCTCTGAAGCAACTGATCTAGCGAAGATATCAAATAAGGTCCCGGCCCATTTTCAAGAGAAAAAACAGGACCTGAGAATATTTACCCCTCGTTATGGCTTTGTCAGTGAACGTCGTTACGTGATCCGCGAGGTCATTCGGCTCAAAGAGATTGAAGTCGAATATAAAGGGGATATCATTTTTGGCGCTGCCAAGTCAGCATTTGTTCCCTCCACAAAAGTGCAAGTCTATTTTATGGAGTATCAACCATATTTTGGTGGTAAGAATAAGACATTATACAAAGTCGCAGAGAATAGATACAATCAGAGAAACGCTGAAAAATATTTTTATTTTTCAAAGATCGCCATTGAAAATTTGACCTATCTCTACTGGCAACCTGAATTTGTCCTTTGTAATGATTGGACTACAGCAATGGTCCCAGTGCTTTTAAAGACTGTCTATGCGGAAGAAGAATTCTTTGCAGAAATGAAATCCGTGTTGAATCTGGTCAATATTGGCGAAATGGGTCAGGTTGGAAAAAAACAATATGAAATGGCAGGCTTGTCTCCCGAAGATTATGCAGGTTATGAGGATAATCTATTGGGTCTGGCCATCAAGCATGCCGATGAAATAATTAGCATTTCCATCAAAGGAAAAGATAATAAAAAAGAGATTGAAGCTCATAAGAATATCCAGAAAGCGTTAAAAGCAGCTGGAAAAACGGTTAAATACTTTACCATTTCTGATGAAAATGATGAGGATTGGCAACAGCTCTATTTGGAATTGGAAACATTCTTCGGAGTTGAGTATTAAAACTCTGAATATTGACAATGTTGACTTTAAACCATTTGAGTCAAACGTCTGAGCGTTTGGCTTTTTTTAAAAGGGGCTTATGAAATACCGGATTCTTATTGCACTTGCTGCATTTATGCTTGTTTTCTGGTCGTGTGACGAACCAATAGCATATGAAAACTCAACTTTTGTTTATAATCCATTTTCCTTTAGGCAGGATACGCTTAGCAGTGTAGATAGCATTCAATACGGGAAGGCTGAAGTGCAGTGGGGTGACCATCTGCGAGCCTGGGTTGGTGAAACCAAGTATTATAAATCAGGACTCTCTGTCGATTTTAGCTTTATTGATACAAGTTTGGATTTTCTTAAAACAGACAGTATCCAGTTTCAATTGAGGCATCTAAGAACATTTCCGGAAAATGGCTCCGATACTCTACTTACAGACTATATGAGTTTTAATTTCTATGAAACAACTGATCAGACAGTTGATATTGGCACTTCAAGCTATGGATTGCTTTTAGGGACAGACTCCATGAATGTAAAGGGTGGGAATAATTATTGGAATTATACACTACCTGCCGGTGTTATTCTTGATGGAGATACTGCAATTAGCCTGGGAATATTTACGGATCAGCTCGGTTTTTTGTCTGAACTCTATGGTGGTGGATCCAGTATCAGACCGATTCTATCCTTTTATTCCCATGAACCGGATTCAGCTGGTGCTGACAGCGTCACCACTAAATCTTTTCTGGCTGATTCGCTTTATATGCATCTCATGGAACAAGTGAACGCTTTTGATGGAAGTTACGGATATATTAAGCAATTGGCTGATGACTCCTTGACCTTTAGTATTGATCTGGGAGCTATCGTTCCAGGTGGAGATACACTCCTGCATATTATATCAGCAAGTTTTTTACCTGCCATTGATTCCTTATCCTCGTCTCTGTACATTCCCAGCATTTCAGACTCCCTCTATAAGTTTAAAATGACTGCAACAGACCCTATCTCTGAATATTCTGTTGATATCGAACTTGGTGAAAATAGTAATTATAACAGCAACCAGATCAACATCATTGTTCAGGCAGCCCTTGACGATGATCGAACAAGTATTGATCTTATTCTACGACCGGGAAATATTGGGTATGATCCCGGATTTATAGCTGTTTCTATGGATGCTTTAAAATCAGCCATCTATCTGAGCACTTCCATGGCGGTGAGACCATGAGAAGGCTAATATTTGTATTTATGGTGTTAAGTATATCGCTTATGGGGCAATCTCCATATTATCGTTTAGCTTACGGTGATCTATTCCCTGTGACAGACCCTCTCGGCAGTAGCTTGGGAAGTGGAGTGGTTGCTTTGCAAGATTCAGCCCGGATCTCTATTCATAACCCCGCAGCTCTTAATTCATTGAAGCAAGTCTATTTTGGTGGAATTCTGGGATCAGAATTCAGATCTACAGCAGAAACGATGACCAACAATACTCGCCTGGAACAGATCAACATTGCATTTCCTGCAGGCAAGAAACTAGGAATGAGTTTTGGCATACGTGCAGTATCAGATTTTGAATCAAACTATGAGATCCCAATCTCTGATGGCATGCTTATTGAGAAATCCGGGGGAGGGATATGGGATTATCAATTTGGTTTAGGTTATGCACCCATTCCGAGTCTGAGCCTAGGTCTAAAGTTACATACCCTTCATGGATATTTCCGGCGTCAATCAAATATTCAGTCTGCTGACATAAACGAACTGTATGTGCTTAAGGGCAGTATTGATGGAAAGAGTCTGGAACTGGGGATGATTGCTCAGTTAGGAGATAAGGTGTCACTAGGCTTTACAGCGGATGTACCTTATGAAAAGCCTAGCTTAGATGGCACAGACAGCCTTGCAGGTACAGATGAGTATACGGAGATTATGGAGGAGTTGTCTGCTTGGCCCACGACTATCAATCTGGGTGTGGTATACCATCATTCTCAATACACAAAATTTATTGTTGGATTAAAACAACAGATATTTTCAGACTCAGGATTTGAAAATGCCAGGATTTTCGCTTTACCCCCTGGATGGAAAACTGTTCCTGTAGCATCCCTCCAGTTGGCTATGCAGCGCTTAGCTCTGGATCGAACATCAAGAAATATCATCAGACGTATGGGTTGGCAAGCCGGTGTTTCGGTTAAAAACTATTACCTGGTTTCGAGTGATGAGAATAATATTTATGAATATGCTTTAATGTCAGGAATCAATCTTAGTCTTAGAAACGGAAAAAGCATATTTGATATCTCTGGGGAATTTGGCACCAGAGGGGGAGATGAAAGTTTACCGGATGAGATGTTTGCTCGGGTAAAATTTGGTATTCAAGTCAATGATATGTGGTTTAGAAAAGCTAAAAGAAGATGAGGGTTAACTCATGAAGTCAAAATCTGTGTCAATTTTAATAATGGGTATTATGTTGGTCACAATGGTGATCTCAGCGTGCATGCCACCTCAGGCAACTGCGGAAGAATTAGCTGCTATGGAAAAGGCTCGCAAAGATTCAGTTCGTAAAGCCAATTCCCGGTATTGTATGAAACACCTGAGTTTTGCAACAGAGTACTACAAAAACAAAGCCTATAGTGATGCTCTGTATAACTACCATAAGTTATTTGAATATGAATGTGTTGATGAGCAAATGGCTCAAAATGTATACGTATATCTTGGAAACTGCTACCGCGAGCAGGATAATCTGGATTCTGCAATCATTTATTATGATGAGGGTCTTGCTCTTATTCCAGAGAATAAATATCTGTGGGAGAGCAAATTGTTTGCTCTGAATATGATCGGCGATGATGAAGTTACTCTGCAAACAAAAGTTGATATGTATGCTCAGTTCCCGGATAATCATCATCTGGGAGAAGAGATTGCCGAAGATTACATCGCAAGTGGGATATACGAAAAAGCGAAAGCAATGGCTGAGTCACTTTTATCGTCAAATCCAGACAATAAGAATTTAACAAATATCATTCGTGAAGCTGTGGAAGCAACCGGTGGTGATGTGATCAGTTTCCTCAAGAGTGA
>JAUVKO010000195.1 GCA_030596225.1 Fidelibacterota bacterium | reverse complement strand
GGTTTGAACTGAAGGATCAAGCAAATCTTAAAGTCGTAACTCAGGATGTCCTGAAATCAACAGAAATAGAAGGTGAATTATTAAACCCGGATCAAGTACGATCATCTGTGGCGCGCCGACTGGGACTGGATGTTTCAGGGTTAATTCATTCTGATAGAAATGTGGATGGCATGGTTGAAATGATGATTGATGCGACAGAAAACTTTGAGAAACCATTGAGCGCAGATCGGCTTTATGCATGGCATAATGCACTATTTCCAATAGGGTATAGCGGAATATTTAAAGTGCCTGTCGGGAAATGGAGGGATGATTCGAAAGGTCCAATGCAAGTCGTTTCCGGACCGATTGGAAGAGAAAAGGTTCATTATCAAGCTCCTGCTGCAAGTTTATTAGAGATAGAATTAAAAAATTTCTTTGAGTGGATAAATAAAAGACAAGAAATAGATTTGGTTATAAAAGCTGCCATAGCCCATTTGTGGTTTATTACACTCCACCCATTTGAAGATGGTAATGGCAGGATTGCTCGTGCAATAACTGACATGATACTCTCACAGTCTGATAATCAGTCCCATCGCTTCTACAGTATGTCTGCTCAAATAATGCATGAAAGGGGGCTGTATTATGATACGCTGGAGCAGGTACAAAAGGGAAAGTTGGATATCACAGATTGGTTAGAGTGGTTCCTGAATTGCTTATTTCATGCTTTAAAGTCCTCAGAAACAATTTTGGGAAAAGTGATTTTTAAGCACAAATTTTGGCTTCGTAATTCAATAAAGATTAAAAATGAGAGACAAGAGAAGCTGTTGAATAAATTATTAGATGGATTTGATGGAAAGCTAACAAGCTCAAAATGGGCAAAGATTGGTAAGTGTTCACAAGATACTGCAGCAAGAGATATTCAAGACTTAATTGATAAAAATATTCTATTTAAACTTCCAGGTGGAGGTCGAAGTACTGCATATGATTTAATAACTAGCACTGACTAATACCAATTGTATTTCAAAGGTGCACTAAAACGGGAAAATATGTAGAAATTTAGTGCAAATTTGAGGTGCAATTGGTATAATATCTTGTGTTATTAAAACCACAATTTTTTAGCAAAATAGGGAATTATGTCACCCCTCCCGGCTTCGCTGAGCTACGCTTTAGCCCAATTCTTCTGGACTGAAGTCCGTTGTTTCCCTGGAATCGACAACCTCGACCTAAAGGACGGGCTACTTTTCTCTCAACATCCAAACACCCAAACCTCTCAACATCCAAACATTCCTACAAAATTTGTCACTTTCAGGACCTTACTTACTCTAAAAAAGAGTTAGATTGGAGTGCATTTCTGAAAGGGAAATTATGCATAAAAAATTTGTAATAATTGGAGGCGATGCAGCCGGAATGAGTGCTGCCAGTAAAATCAGGCGCCTGCAGCCGGAAGCGGAAATGGTGGTCTTTGAAAAAGGTGAATATATCAGTTTTGCTGCCTGTGGAATGCCCTACTGGATCAGTGGTGTGATCGACGATGGCGATAAACTACAGGTGCTCACTCCGCAGATTGCCAGAGAAAAACGCGGAATTGATGTACGGATTCAGCATGAAGTGAACAAAATCAATCTTAAAAATAATACGGTCAGCGTTACTAACCTGGAGACAGGCGAAAAATTTGAGGAACCTTATGATACACTCCTGATTGCCACCGGTGCCCGGGCTGAACTACCTCACATTCCAGGTGTTGAGCATAAAGGTGTTTTTACATTAAGAAGTCTGGCTGATGGACATGTAATCAAGAATTATCTGGCAGATAATGAAATCAAACATGCCACCATTATTGGAGGAGGGTATGTAGGTCTGGAAATGGCTGAGGCCTTTCGTTATCGCGATATCGAAGTCAGTATGATGGTTGGTCAGATTGCCCGTACTTTCGACAAAGATATTCTTGAAAAAGTAACTGACCATGTCATTAAAAATGGTGTGGATCTTCAACTTAACAACAAAGCTATCGGCATAGAAAAAACCGGAAAACAATTGCTTGTCAAAACCTCGGCCGGTGATATTAGGACCGATATAGTGATCGTTTCAACCGGAGTTAGACCTAATTCAGAGATAGCTCGTGATGTCGGGATATCACTTGGGAAAAGTGGTGCAATCACTATTAACAGCCATATGCAGACCAATATTCCCAACATCTATTCTGCAGGTGATTGTGCCGAGCATAAACACCTGGTTCTGGATGAAGATGTTTGGATTCCTCTGGCACCGTCTGCCAATAAAGGCGGACGTATAGCCGGTGAGAATATGGCCGGGGAAAAGACTATATTTCCCGGGATTCTGGGAACAGGGGTCGTTAAAGTTTTCGACTATACCATTGCTCAAACAGGTCTCACCGAGAAACAGGCAAAACAGTCAAAAAAGTATTCTGAAATCGAGACAGTGATGGTTACTGCCGGTAGCCGTGCCCACTACTATCCGGGTTCAACACCTATAACTATCAAGCTAGTAGTGGAAAAATCATCTAAACGATTGCTGGGTGCCCAGATGGTTGGTAAATCAGATGTTGCTAAGCGAGTGGATGTCTTTGCCACAGCCATTACAGCTAAAATGACAACTGAAGATATAGCCGTGTTGGATTTGACTTATTCACCATCTATAGCACCGGTATATGATCCAATCCATGTGGCCGCGAATGTCGCCAATAAATAGGTAGGCATCATGGATAGTGTCACCCTGAGCTGAGCCTGTCCTGAGCGAAGTCGAAGGGTCGAAGGGTCTTGCTCCTTTGGTTCAGAGCCTTCGATTATTACGACCCAGGATAGAGATCCTTCACTTCAGTGTCTACAACGCTTCCACTCAAGGAAGACAAACTATAAACTTTGCGTTCTTTGCGAGCTCAGCGGTTAATAAAGGAATTATAATATGATTACAAAAGATATGCTCATCGAAGATCTGGTACAGGAATATCCTAAACTGATCGGACCCCTGAAGGTGGAAGGCATTGTCTGTTTAGCTTGTGGTGAAGCCGTGTGGGGAACTCTGGAAGCTCAGGCTACTGAAAAAGGCATCACCAATATTGATGAGATCGTCGAACGCATGAATACAATTCTGGAAGAACCGGATGCAGTTCCCGAGACACCGAGCACTCAAATAAAAATTGATTCAGCCAAGTTATCCTAAGTAAAAAATATTCATCAAGACTGAAACTATTTTTCATGCCACCAATTTATATATTGTTGGTATCAATAAAATTTAACATGTAAAGGTATAAATTATGTCTGAAGTCAAAATACAACAAGTCAAAGGTGCCACCTTTGCGGCTATAGGAGCGTCCAAGCATTGGGTGATGATGGATGGAAATGAAAAAGTAGGTGGTGTGGATGGAGCCAGTCGACCCATGGAGATGGTCTTGTTCGGTCTCGGTGGCTGTACAGCGGTGGATGTGGAAATCATTCTAAAGAAGATGAAAGTCCCTCTTGAGAACATGGAGATTGACATTAAAACTGAACGCGCTGATGGTCATCCCAAGGTGTATACCAAAATCAAGATGACTTATCACTTTTATGGAAAAGATCTTCCTATAAAGAAATTGGAGAAAGCTGTCAAACTATCAAAAGACACTTATTGTTCTGCTAGTGCTATGCTGGGAAAAACAGCTGAGATCACAGCTAATATCGAGATTCATAATACTGCATGATCTACCGGCTAGTATCATATACTCTGATTCTATTAGGGATCGGTGGTACGATCTATATGGGAGTAGAGGGAATCTACGGTGATCGATTTGATATTCCGTCAATTAGTCTTCAGTCATTTAGCCGACAACTTGAAGATTCCAGTAAGTATATCTTAGTTGATGTGAGAAATGAAGTAGAAATAAATGAGAGTCCTGCTCCATGGAGTAATACATTGCATATTCCGCTACTGACCTTAGAAGAAAGATGTGTGGAATTGACAGAGTTTAAGGCACAGCCCATTATGCTTTTGTGTCCCACCGGGAATCGATCCAGACAAGGTGCACGACTGCTTCAACTGGCTGGTTTTGATGCCTGGTATCTGGAGCACGGTATGTTTGATACAGAAAGAGAAATCAATGAATAAAAAATATAAAAAAACACTATCGGGTTTAGGAGTTGGAGCCATTCTTGGGTTTGCCTACTACTATTATGTTGGTTGCGCTTCCGGAGCCTGTGCCATCACTTCAAACCCCTACATCAGTACTGCCTATGGAGCAATGATCGGACTTATATTTATGTGGCCGGAAAAAGAGAAAAATATAGAAGGTGATAAAGGGAATCATGAAAATGCTATCTAAGCTAGGCATTTCATCTAATCATATTCCTACAGAATCTGGATATAGGGGAAATTCTGCAAACGACAGATTATTCCATTCTTGAGCTATTATACCAATTACACCTCAAAACAGTCTATGCATTCTTCATCTTTTCCAGTTTTACTGCTCTTAAAATTTCAACCATAGCTCAAGCTATGCTTAAAATTTAAAGATTGACGAACCCGCAAAAAGTAAGTTAATAAAAGTGAAAAAGGCCCTAAACATATTAAACAC
>JAUVKO010000087.1 GCA_030596225.1 Fidelibacterota bacterium | reverse complement strand
AGAATAAATTAAATATCAATATTATCTCCACCAATAATCCCTTAATAATATGAAACGAGCTTGCAGGCAATTGTCTTAGTGTCATGCTCAAAAAAGATAATTGCATCCTGGTCCAGCAAACCAGGTAATACTCTCTTTTTCTCGGTAATAGTTCGCAAAGGTTCATTGTCGTAAGCCATGACCCAGGGAATGGGAATATGTGCTTTCATAGGAAACAGATCCCCTCCATACATAAGCGTGGTGGTTCCATCCGAGATCACAGGTAACTGTTGCCCAATGGTGTGTCCATGCACCAGCTCCAGGCTGATATCATCAAACAGCTCTTGATCGCCTTTGAGAATTTTCAATAATCCATTCTCTGCTAAAACAGCCCAGTTTTCTGCAAGATAGCTGGCTCGATCCTTTTCATGAGGTTGATTCGCTAATTTCCAATTTTCCTCCTGCACCCAATAGTTGGCATTGGGGAAAGTTGGCACCAGCTTATTCCTCTCAAATCGCGTATTCCCACCGACATGATCAAAATGCAGATGTGTACAGATCACGTCTGTGATGTCTTCCGGGAAAATCCCGTGTTGAGCCAAACTGAGCGGTAAGATATAAGAAGCCGTATCGATTTTGAATATCTCCTGCATGCGAGGTGACCATTTATCACCGTTACCTGTATCAATCAGGATCTTACGGTGGCCTGATTCCAGTAAAAGCGTGCGGGTAACCATTGTAATTCGATTGAGTTCATCAACTTCGGCCTGCTTGCTCCACATGGATTTTGGGATAACACCAAACATGGCGCCACCATCCAAGGCGAAGGTTGAGGTAATAATGGGTGTTAATCTATAAGAACCGATATGCATACCATTTCCCTTTACATTGATGTCAAGCAGTCCAAAATGTTGATTTGAATTTAAGCTTCACATTGACTAGGGCAATAAACATGGGGACTTCAGCCAAAGATCCTATCACTGCCATAAATGCTTCTCCTGAACTGATCATGAGCTTTCTGGCACAGAAAATGCCCTTGATTCAGGCAGAACGGCGTGTAACATGCCCCGCAATAAGTTTGACGCCTTTAAGGAGGTAGAGATGTACAAAGCCAGTAATTTCATACCAAGCCAGTTGACCATCAACTCATGGGATGATCTTAAACCATATTTCGACATACTTTTGGGCGGTCAAATCAACAATAGTGATGATCTATCACAATTAATAGTACACTATAGTGAAATCCTGAGCGTATTCCACGAGCAAAACGCCTGGGCCTATATCAATATGAGCCGGGAAACTGACAACCAGAAGTATGTGGATCGTCACGAACTATTTGCAGTAAAAATAGCTCCCGAACTTGAAAAAGCCGGCAATGCTGTGGAGAAGATGATTGTCAATCATCCCGCTTTTGCAGATTTGCCGAATGAACGGTATGGTCAGTTCAAGAAAAAGTTAAAGCGTGAATTAGAGTTGTTCCGGAAAGAGAATGTAGTACTGTCTGCTGAGATTTCTAAACTGAGCACTAAATACGATCAACTCACCGGCGGTCTGACTGTAACGCTTGATGGCGAAGAGATGCCCATGCCCAAAGCAGCGGTACGTCTTCAGTCTGCTGATCGCGCCATACGCCAGGAAGCCTGGTTGGCAATGTCAGAAAAACGCTATTCCGTGAAGGGCAAAGCCGACGATATTTATAACGGTATGCTTAAGCTACGTGTCGAAACTGCAAAAAATGCAGATTACGAAAATTATCGTGATTATAGCCATGCAGCCCACCAGCGATTTGATTACACACCTCAGGACGCTATTGATTTCCAGAATGCCATAGAAGAGCATATCGTCCCTCTGGCCCGGAAAATTGCTGAATCTCATCGTGACAAACTTGGATTAGCACAAGATGACTATCGACCCTGGGATGTTGCCGGTGAACCTGTAGGACAAGAAGCCCTCAAACCTTTTGGTACTGGTCTGGAGCTGCTTGAAAAAACAATCTCTATTTTTGGTGATGTCCATCCCCAATTTGGCAATAATCTGAAAGCCATGCAATCTGCTGATCTTTTTGATCTGGAATCCCGCAAAGGAAAAGCTCCCGGTGGTTACAATTATGGCTTGGAGACAACCGGAATGCCCTTCATTTTCATGAATGCAGCCGGCACCCATCGTAATGTAGTCACCATGTGCCACGAGGGTGGTCACGCCATGCATACCTTCCTTACCAACGATGAGTCTTTGATCCATTATCGGAATACGCCCTCCGAAATGGCAGAGACAGCATCCATGAGCATGGAATTGATCACTGCAGAACGTTGGAACATATTTTACGACAAGAAAGATCATATCCGTGCCCGACGTGAGCACCTGGAGGATATCATTTCTTTCTTCCCCTGGTGTGCAACTGTTGATGCTTTTCAGCACTGGGTCTATTTAAACCCTGAGCATACTGTGGCAGAACGCGATAATTATTTTGATGAGCTGATTCAACGCTTTACTCCGGGTTTGGTGAACTGGGATGGCTACGATCATTTTCGGAAAAGCCTCTGGCAGCGTCAACTGCATATTTTCGGGATGCCGTTCTACTACATTGAGTATGGCATAGCCCAACTGGGAGCCCTGCAAGTCTACCGTCTGTATAAACAAGATCCGGAAGCAGCGCTGGCAGGCTACATTAAAGGTCTCAGCCTAGGTAGCTCTAAACCACTTCCTGAGGTTTGGGAAGCCATGGGAATCAAATTTGACTTTTCGGCAGACACACTCAAGGAACTGGTTGAGTTTGTCCAACAAGAACTTACTAAACTACAGGACTAATTATGAATAAGATCGTTGATTATCTAAGTGAACAGCATGACCGGTATGAACAAGAACTCATTGATATCCTGAGAATTCCCAGTATCAGCGGTGATCCAAGCCATACAGAGGATATGCATATCATGGCCGATACACTCATGCATGAAATGAGCAAGATCGGCATGAACAAGGCTCAAGTTATCGAAACAGATGGTCATCCTGTCGTCTATTCTGAATGGCTCAACGCCCCCGGGAAACCAACCCTCTTGATCTATGGCCACTATGATGTCCAGCCGGTTGACCCCATTGATCTGTGGAGCTCGCCACCCTTTGAACCAGTGATCAAAGGCGATAAAATATTTGCGCGTGGTTCTGCAGATGATAAAGGACAAATCTATATCCATTTAAAAGCCATTGAAGCCTGGCTGGCCATTCATGGCAGCCTGCCGGTAAATGTGAAACTGATCTTTGAAGGCGAAGAAGAAGTTGGATCACCCAACCTGAAAGGGTTCATCAAAGATTATGAAAAGATGCTGACTGCAGACTATGTGGTTATCTCTGATACACCCATGTTCAGAGAAGGGTATCCCGGCATCACCTATGGTCTGCGTGGTCTAGCGTATATGCAAATTAACCTGCGTGGAACGAACACGGATTTGCATTCAGGCTCTTTTGGGGGTCTTGTTAAGAATCCGATCAATGCTCTGGTTGAGATCCTGGCTCAAATGAAAGATGATCAGGGCCGCATAAGAATCCCCGGATTTTATGATGATGTTCTGCCTGTTAGTGACGCTGAACATGATAAACTCAGCAAACTGCCCTTCGATGCCAAAGATTTTGCCGACAGCATTGGTGCCCCTGCACTTTATGGTGAATCCGGATATGATGATTTGGAACGCCTATGGGCTCGCCCTACATTAGACATTAACGGAATTTGGGGAGGTTTCCAGGGTGAAGGGGCAAAAACAGTGATCCCAGCGGAAGCACATGCTAAAGTGTCCATGCGTCTTGTTGCCAATCAGGACCCTGATGACATTTCAAATAAATTTATCAGTTATATCAAATCACTTGTCCCGGAAAGCATGGAAGCAGATATCGAAGCCATGCACGGTGGTTTTGGCTACGTTACTGACCTGAACAATTCAGGGCTTCAAGCGGGAGTTAAAGCACTGGAAAAAGCCTTTGGGAAAGAAGTTGATTTTCTCCGTGAGGGCGGTTCTATCCCCATTGTAAAAGTCTTCGCAGATACTTTTCAGGCACCGGTATTGCTCATGGGCTATGGCCTTCCTGATCAAAATGCACATGCACCAAATGAGAATTTCAGTTTGTACAATTTTCATAAAGGAATTGAGAGCATTGTCTATTTCTTTGATGAGATCGGAAAATTAACTGCATGACACGTCGACTCGGTTTTTATGAAGAAGTGGCCAATACCATTACTCACGGTCTTGGGGTTGCCTTTAGTATTGCCGGTCTGGTCCTGCTGGTTGTCCGAGCGGCTCTGTATGGTGATGCCTGGCAGGTCGTTAGCTTTAGTATATACGGATCATCCCTGATATTACTGTATCTTGCATCAACACTTTATCATGGAATTCGATCAAAACGGGTAAAAAAGATATTCAGAATCTTTGACCACTCAGCTATTTACCTGCTAATCGCAGGAACATATACACCTTTTCTGTTGGTCACCTTAAGAGGTCCCTGGGGCTGGAGTCTATTTGGAGTGATCTGGGGTCTGGCACTATTGGGAATTGTGTTTAAAGCCAGCTTTGGTCCTAAGTATAACACCCTGAGTACCATTTTCTATATTTTAATGGGCTGGGTGGTGATCATCGCCATTAAACCATTGATAGCTGCTCTTCCTGCACATGGGCTAATGTGGCTGGTTGCCGGAGGATTGGCCTATACAAGTGGCGTTATTTTTTATGCCTGGGAAAAATTACCCTTTAACCATGCCATCTGGCACAGCTTTGTTCTTGCGGGAAGTTTTTTACACTTCTTTGCCGTGCTGTTTTATATCAGTCCTGTGGCCTAATTTGAAACTTAAAAATAATTAGTAGTAAAGTAGCTTATTAAATGACACTCATTCATGAAATTCCAGGAAAATTGCAAGTCCATTGGGATGAAGACAGCCGGTCGATCATCGACATCTGGCAAAATTACTATACCAGACTGGATGAGTTTCATCACGCAGTATTAGTAAAAGGTCTTGATCACTCCAAATTGAACGGAGGAATTGCCTGGATTGTAGATTCCAGCGAAGCTGAGGGAAAATTTGCTGATCAGATCCTTGATTATATCGGTACAACGGTCTTTCCGAACTTTGTAGCTAATGGTGTAAAATATTTTATCACAATCAAGCCCAGGAATAGCCCGGTGGCAGCTTTTAATGTAACATCTTATTCTATGAAAACTGCAGATGCAGGTCTTATCCTGGTTGAAATGGATAGCCTTGATCAAGCTTTAGAATGGTTAAAGCAACAGTGCTAAATATCTTTTTTGACCCTCGTTTTACTTAAGACCAAAGCCTGATTCATATTATTCAGAACATTTAATTCTTCAGCCCTTTGCAGCATGCTGGAGGCTTCTTCGTCATTCCCTAAACCAGCATAAGCTAAACCCATCTGATATAGGTTATTGGGATTAAGCTGGTTGGCCTGTTCAAATTGATCAATGGCTAGCTGATAGTTTTTTTATGCAGAGCAATGATTCCGTTCAATTGGAAGGATAGTCGTATTTGAAGCGGATTTTTCAGTTCAAATACTTGCTTACGAAAGCTTTCCGAAGTTTGTTCAGCCCGTTTGAAATCCCCTTGAGCAGCAAAGACTCTTGAAATATTGAACAGGTGTGTGATCTGTACATTGTCTTTGATGGCTTGTTGCAGATCCGACTCATTGATCACCTGGATAGAGCGGTCGAAATAAGATAGAGCTTCTTTAAATTGACCTAACTCCAAGAAAAGATTTCCCATCAATGCATGATCATTGGCAATATTAACAACATCCCCATGTTCAAGCGCAATGTCAAGGTTCATCCCGATATAGTTAATAGCCTTTAGAAGCTGTCCCTCACAAACGTATGAAACGGCTTCCGCAAAAATCGCCTGTCTGACAATGATGTAGTTTTGAGCAATATCTTTGAGTTGTTGAAGCTGCTGGCGAGCATTTTCCGGCTCTCCCAGAAAATCATAATTGCTGGCGATCCCGATATAACTAGCCCAGAAGGTTGAATCAATTTTCAGGGCTTGTTTGTATAATTCAATAGACTCCCGGTAACGGCCCATTTCCAGGAGCAATTCAGCATACGAATCATATGCATTAGGATTATCCAGGTTAAGATTGAGATAAAATTTAAAGGCTTTTTCTGCTTCTCCATAATTTCCAAGTGCTCGCTGACAATATCCAAGCTGGTTATAAGGTATATCATAATTTTCGTTGATAGTTATAGCATCCGTGTAGGATTTAATTGCTAATTGATACTCCTGAAGCCCAAAGTAAAAATTTCCCAATAATAAATGAGCTATTTCATCTCCCGGATATTTAGCCACCAGTTGTTCCAATATCTCTTTCTGGGACACATTGTTTCGCAGTATTCCGTATTCAGCAGCCTGGATAATGAGTCTTTCTGCTTCACTGACATCTTCAGCATGGGCTTTTGCTGAATCCAGGGCAGCCAGGACCTGGTTTATTCCGGGAGAAACAAAAACTAGATTTAACCAAGCCAGGGCAAAGTTGGGGTCTTTTTCAATTGCCGATCGGAAGAGAACCTCAGCTTGTTCATTCTGAACTTTGTTGGCGTATTCAAGTCCCGCCTGGTAATCATTCAAGGCGCTTTGGGAGCTGGTGGTGATAGGCATTTTTTCTGTTGATAAGGGCGGCTTGGCCGTTTTGGAACAGCCAAGTATGAATAGGGAAAGACAGACACTGACCAGAAAAAGAGAATTGCGCAAACTGATCTGAAACATCATCATAAGCTCCTCAAATTCTTCTATACTTAATCATCATGCAGATGTAATAGTCTTTAATGAACGTCCCCCATGAATTCATGTTCCTGTTACAAATTCATCCCAGTTCTTTTAAAATTGCCAGTAGTTGATCAATTTCATCCAAAGTATTGTAATAGTGAGGGGCAATCCGCAGACCTCCCCCGCGCAAAGAGATATTAACTCTGGCAGCCAAAAGCTCATCAAAGACCGATTGATTACAAGAAGTATCACTATGTGTAAACATACAAATGCCACTCACTTCGGTATCAGAAAAATCATACATCAGTTCAAAAGAAGTTTTATGTAAGCCTGTTTCAAATCGATTGAGGAGTTTGCGAACATGGGAAAAGATCTTTTTCAAGCCGCATTCCAGCAGAAGTTCAGTCGCTTTTTCAGCCCCTACAATACCGGATGCATTAAATGCTCCCAGTTCAAATCGGCGAGCATCGGGACTCAATTCCTGGTCAAAATTGCCATAATCATCAGGATTCACATGACCCATATAGCCGCGATAGGTCAGTTTTAGCTGGGATTGCAGTGCTTCTGTCACATACAAAAAACCAGTTCCCAACGGCGACATCATCCATTTATGTCCACCAACTGCCATAAAGTCCACTCCCAGATCCAATACATCTGTTGGGATAACTCCCACAGACTGAATAGCATCAACAGAAAAGAGTATATCTCGGGAGTGACACAGTTCGGCAAGGGCTTTCAGGTCAGCATGATATCCGGTGAGATATTGAACACTACTGACAGAAATGAGCCTGGTCTGAGGTCGAATGGCAGCCTCGAAGAGTTCGGGAGTCACGCGCTCATCCTGCTTCAGGAATTCAACTTCCACTCCCCTTTCCCTCAAATTGAGGAAGGGCATCACATTGGCTGGAAACTCATCCGCATACAGCAAAATATGATCTCCGGGTTGCCAGTTCAGACCTGTTGCCAATACATTGATCCCGGTGACTGTATTGGCCATGAGGGCAATGCGCTCTGAGGGCGATCCGACCAATTGCCCATAATTTTGTCGAAGACCTTCCATGTGCTCTTCAGCAATAGACCACTGGGAGGGATTACCCTGCTGGCGGTGGTCAAAAAAATTGTTTATGGCTTGAACCACAGGTCTGGATAAGGGGGCGTATGCGGCGTGATTTAAGAAAAGACGTTGACCGGCAACGTCAAAATAGGAACGGAATTGCGTTTGGGTGATCATATAATAATTCTCTTTTTTATAAACCTGTTATTGATCCTGGCAACAGGAAGGTAAGCGAGTGCGGGCAGCGGCATTGCCGGGGAC
>JAUVKO010000037.1 GCA_030596225.1 Fidelibacterota bacterium | reverse complement strand
GATAAGATGCTTAAGACGCCCATCTCCAACCGTGTAATGGAAAGTGATCCGCTTGATGTCATTTTGATTGATGTAATTAAGCAGATCACTTCTCTGCAGGTTTTTAGGGCTGATCCCCAAGATCGTTGCGACAGATAAACTCATAGTGTACTCCTTGACATAAAGGCATTCCGTTGTCTCATAGAACAGAACGGGACAACCACATCACAATCTTGATCGCCCCGATGTTTCCAACGGCCCTTTGGAAGGTGGTTAATTTTCAGATCATTTCAATCAAATATTATCCGACTTTCATGGGCTACTAGTATCCAATCATTCGCTTCAAAACATTACTTTACAAGAACGATCTTTTGGGTACGCATAATCTCATTTGATGTCAATGTTAACAGATAAATACCGGAAGAGAATCCTTTAGCATCCCACTGGAAATGATGTGACCCGGCCGGTATGGACTCAAACTCTGAAAGCCGGGCGACTTCTCGTCCGGTGAGATCATAGACATATGCATCTACAACTGAAGCAGATGCCAATTCAAATTCAATATTTATTGAAGCATTAAAAGGATTCGGGTAGACACTGGTCAATTCAAAGCTTTGCACGATCTGCGGCTCATCGACAACACCAACGTGAAGCGTACCCACATAAGGAATATTGCCATACATGATATTGTAGACCAATGTTGGAGTGTCAGGATTAGGATCTTCTTCATTTGCCTGCGTCCAGATCACATCTGCACCTCCCCCAAAACCAGCACCTTCTTCACGAACCTTGCGACCGATAGTAGGGTTTTTAATCGAATAATTGGTAGCATTTAGATAATTGCAATCACTAAGCTGACCCACATTATTCCAGGTTTCTCCCCCATCCGGTGAGGTTTTGTACATGACATTGTAAATCCCCTTATCGTTCTTTTCCATCCAAACTATGTACACGCCGTGGTTAAGATCTATAGCGATATTGGGTCTCTCCACCCTAATCGTATCAGCACTGGCATCCACCTGTATTGGAGCGGTCCAATTGCCATCGATATACTTCATATATTGGATATGTGAACCATCTGCCCGGTAATAAGCCATATGAATATCCCCATCGGGGTCAGTGGCGATTACCGGCTCGCCATCCCGAACACCGGCATTGCCCCAACCAAGCGGATCTAAACCGACAAAACCATTCCCTTCCACTAAATCCAAATAGGCCACACCTTGAGTGCTATCAGCGCTGGTATAAGTCTGGCTATCGTAAGATTGAATACCAAGATAGTCGTAACAAAAATCACCGGCTGTGAAGCTGTCTTCAGGACCTGCGTCTGCGGCCCCATAGCGATCGTACATCCAATCACGGCCAACTATCCAGAGTTTGCCGCCGGCATCGAGAAAGCTTTTTAATTCACTATTATCAATATCCTGAACATCCCAGAAAGCCAAATTATCTAAAGCCCCGTCATCTCCAGTAAACCAGATAACCAGATCATGTCCGGAAAGCGTAGCAGAAGTTGGTAGTGTGTCTGGAATACCTCCAATGTCACCGCAATCAAAGACATCATAAGTGAATCCGAGATTATCCAAAGGATCAGTGATAGTATATTCATTGTTCCACTTATTATCATCATCCACAAAAAGCAGACTAGCACTTGTTTCCATATCGAAGAAATCTAACACTGATGCAACCAGACTATCCCGCTCATCCAGTGGAAATTGATAGTAGGTATTGATAAATGAAGAAAACACTTTTGATGTACCATTATCATAGTAGATCATGGCACTTTGCCCGGCTAAGGGGTAATCATCCCCACCCATTTCATAAATTGATAGTGCTCCTGAACGGGGTGTGCAACCATCTACATACTTTGCCACTTGCGGTGTTCCATCCAGATAAGGACTAATTATCTCAGGTGTGGACCAACTATTGTCGGTACCCATGAGTGACATCATGATCTCATACTGATTGGTTTCCGGCAGAGGTTTGTCCTCCCAGACTGCCATCATGCCACTATCACCCAAAGGTGAGATATCCGAATCCATATAATTGAAAGGAAGTTCACCGGGAGTAGGATATTCAGCTGTAAGATTTGTCGTATTCCAGGTAAGACCCATATCATCGCTGTGACTAACGTACATGTTAGCCTCGAATTCCGGTGGGTCATTCCAAATTGAAAAGCTAATATAAATATCCCCATCTGATCCCAAATTAATGGTCCCTACACCTGAATTATTATCAATATTGTCAGCAATGACCGGGGTTGACCATTCGCCACCTTCAAACTTGGTGAACTTCATACTTCGGGCACCATCATCCCCCAACTCCTTCCAGGAAGCATAGGCATGTCCATCGTCGTCAGCTACAATAGCAGGGATACCGGTGGCATTCTGGGTACTCTGACTTAAAGTCACAGCAGGATCCCAAGTACCAAAGAAAGAATTATAAGTGACATAATGAATTTCCTGATTCCCCCCAGTGAAATCAAAGCCGGGTTCAAAGACTACAAAGACATTGCCGTCAGTAGTACGTGCAATATTACGAGCACCTGAATAGCGAGTGGCGTTGAAGTAATCTACAGCAGTCACTATGGAATTATTCTGTTGAGCATACATCGAGTTGATCATAGCAAGCAACAGAGCCAATGTTATTAGTCTTTTCATATTACTATCCTTCTTATTTGAGAAGTTGACATTTAACTATTTGAGAAATACCCGCGTTTCTGATCCGAATGAAATAAACACCGGATGCCAGATGGGCTGTATTAAAATCGATTTGGATTACATAACTACCACCAGACAGTTCTTTGACCCGGGATGCTCCACAAGCTTTGCCATTAAGGTCAAAGATCTGAAACTCATAAGAACCGGACTGGACAATATTAATGGGGATACTCAAAACTGCATTGAAGGGATTTGGGAATACATCACCCACAATAAATGACGCAGACAACAGACTCTGATCTGCTTCAAGAATAGATACCGGCAAATTAAACAAAACTGTATCAAGACTCTGAATTGCTTGAGAAGACAACTGATACTGGCGGTTAAAAGTCTCAATATCCTGATAGTCAAATCCTTTGATTCCAAAGCGGTATAGCAAAGTTTCATTAACATACGAGTTCTCAAAAGTCACTTCTGTTTTGAATATTCCATTTGATTGGTGACTAAAACCAGGAGAGTTCTGAACATTCCCTAAGGGCAGGATGTTGCCAATAAGCACTAACTCCTCGCCCTCTACTAATGGACGATTCTGTGTATCAATAAAAAATTTCAGAGTTACATCATCGCCAATAGATATGCTTAGCCAGGGAGACCAGTCCCACCACACACCATCACGATGTGCACGCACCCGGTAATGATAAGTGCCAGGAGAATTGACGTCTATGGCATAGCTTGTATCGTTGATAGTTGAACTCAGTGTAAGCCAATCGTTTATCCCCCGCCTTTCCTGGAGTTCATAATAATTAGCAAAGAGTCGAAAACTGGTGAACCACTTTAGCTTAAAGGAATCTTCATCAATCCAGGCTACATCCTGACTGATCATGGGATTTGGTACAATATCCATGAGAGCGCCAATGATGGTATAATCGTACCCTGGGAGAAAAGCACCGGTAATATCATACCAGCCATTACTATCACCATTCCAACCATAATTGATGTGGGACAGTCCATACTGACTAGCATATCCATCAGCTACAATGGCATGATCAACCGGTCCGTCAACTGCCATTGCTACCGGTCGACCGTCTTTTAAGTTGTTGATTATATTTTCCATAAAACCAGGGCTAGAGGCTATCTGGTAATTTCCACTGCAATTGAAATATGTCTGGAGGGCATACGCTCCATCATAGGTATTTGCAGTCGAACCAGCTGCTTCAAAATCCATCTCTACACTGACAGCAGTATGAAAACTCAATAGACCGGCGGCTTCTCTCTGAACTACAGTGGAACCATTGGAGTAGTTGTCCAGGGTATTTGACCAGTCATAAACATGATCGCTGTAGTCTACAGAAAGACTTAGACCATCATCCGAATAAGTATTGCTACCGGTGCCTTGCACAGGCCAATGATAATAACTTAGAATTTCCGCCAGGGCAGTGGCTACACAGCCTGCTGACCAGTGATTTGGAGTATAAAGGTTGAACACCCGGGAGCCACCACTCCACCCTTGTCCCCATGTCGGAGTTGGATTGAAAATGATTGTATCCAAGCGAGCTGTTGTCGTTGACTTTAAGTTTGTTAATGCGTCCCACTCAAGAGCATGATCAATCTGCTCATTGTGATCATTCTGTGCTCGGTAAACACGATTGGGCAAATCCACTTTTAGCAACCTGATAAGCGGGTGATCATCAGTGAAATGCTGCTGATTCCCTCTGTCAGAGACACCTATCAGAGGAGTGGTTTCCTGTGTAGCAGAAATAATCAGGTATCCCCCCTCTTCGGGGAATAGAGCCCAGGCAATTAGCTCATCTTCTGTCCTGATCTCCTGGACATTTCTCAGGGAAGTGATTGGATGGTGATAGATATCAGCATGACTCTGCTGCCATTGCTGAGCCAGCCTGAGTAGATCACCGGAAGTGAAATTCAAAGAATTAGCCCGGATAAAAGCATTAAAGATAAGGAATAAGAATACTATTTTTACAACGGATTTCATATACCCATGTCAATAATCCCAGACCACCCTGAACCCCAGATCAGCCAGAGCTAACTCAGGTGCCAATGCTACACGGTAGCTTACCTTGGTCACTTCCAAACCGGCTCCCCAACTTCCACCTTTGAATGTGCGCATGGTCCCTGCTTCAGGACCCGGAGGATCGATATTGTTTGTGAGTTCTGGCAAATTCCTGTAGTATTTTGAATTGAACCAGTCTGAGCACCATTCCCAGACATTCCCGGACATCTCATATAGACCATTCCCATTTGCAGGCAGATAGCCGGAAGGTAGACTTTGAGGATAGATACTCCCCTCTTTCGGATCGACTGATCCTTCAAAATTGATCTGTTGATTGACTTCCTCATACACAATTCCACCAACAGCATAGGTGTGAAATGAATCATCCCAAAAGCCAGCGGCTCTAACCCATTCTGTCTCGGTAGGTAATCTTCCACCAACATACCTGGCGTAATCCATTGCTGCCTGCCATGTCATATTGGTCATTGGATAAAATTGACGGGTTGGAACGGCTGTGATCGTGCCCCCATCATAAGACAACATATCTCCTGGTTGATAGGCATCAAAATGACACACAAGATTTCCTGATGTATCAGTGATTTGACGTTGTGCAGTATCAAGCAGATAGATTCCAGAATTGATCTGCTCATTGACAAATAGGGCAAATTCAGAAATCGTGACCTCTGTTTTTCCTATTTTAAAAGCAGGAACTGATACTGCCCTTTGACGATAATTAAAACTCGCTTCAGGTAGTTGAACACTTTGTGAGATCTGTTGATGATCCAAGTTATCAAGCACAACAGATTTCAGGGGATACAGATATTCATCATGGATTCTGCCGAAGAATTCAGCAAATAGCTTGATTGTTTTTGCCCGATCGACAGGATCGAAACGCAAGGAATTAGGGGTTTCCATATGAAGCCCTCGGATAGTATTGGATTTCCTGAGTGTCCCATAACTTCGGGTTCCCAATCCGGTATACCAGAAGTTGAAAGTCTGTCCATTGATATCATATTCCTGATGCTCCGGTAAATTGCCAAAGACCAAGAGAGGGGTGGTCTCAAAATATTTCTGACTAATCTCATTAAACAAATTGATCATCGTCCGATATTCATCCTGGGTAAATCCGGAACCATAGGCTTCAATAACTTCCCGATTAATCCGATTCCCGGCACTGTCTTTCATCTTCAGGTCATGACCGTGGAAACTGCAAAGGAAATCCAGGGGTTGACCCGGTCCAACTTCAGCGGTTTCACGAATGATACTCTCATAGGAACGGTAGACACTGTCAATTTCAGTAGTCCAGATGCGTTCCGGGATAGTCCATTGTCCATCTTCCCGGGGAGCTTTTCCAAGTGGACGATTGGCATCAAACCAGTGCCCAAGAAAGGTGAAACGGGGATAATAGAAAGCTGATGTGGGCATGCCATAGTCTTTGGTGAGTGTTTGCACGATCTCACCTGTAAAAAGATCACAATCACCGTGAGGGGCTGAGATCACAAAATGACCCCATTTATCGATATCACCAGGGTAGGACTCCCCGTGCATCTCTAATTTTTGAATTGATATCTCTGGTTTGGAAGCTTTGGATATATAGATCTCATGATCGCCTGAGGTGAGACCAAGTCTCTCCAACATGAAGTAGTTCATCCCCATCTCACCAACAGCATAAGTATAGGGAAAGACATTGGCCTGTAGCTGTTGCCCATCAATGAGAACATCCACCACATCGCCTAGAACCAGGTCCAGCGTAGCCATACTATCAACATTCAGGAATACCCCTGGATCCAGTTGCAAGCCACCGGCCGGCTGGTATTTCACCTTAGAATAAGTTTGGACGGCAGCCTCTTTGCATGAAGTCAGCAAAAGCACCATTAACCCGGCAAACAGAATTATTTGTTTCGTTCTTTTCATACCATTTCCCCTACCGTTCTCATTTCACGTTTGCTTTTCTGATATTCTGCCAGGCAAAATTCCATTAAAGTATTATACATGGGCATAATGCCATCTAATCGAGCTCGTTCATTTGGCTCATGAGCACCGCCTCCGGGCATTTTCACAATTATGATCTCATCCATTGCATCCTTGAAGAATTTCGCATCAGAACTACCATTGTCCTTTTTTATCTGAAATGGTTTTCCAAAATGTTTTTCTGCGATCCCAAGGAAACGCCCATAAATCTCATGATCCTCATCCACTTCAAGACGTTCTGCCACATTGATCTGATTGAGGTGCAAGTCAGGAACCAGCAATTGCAATTCCCGAAAAAGTTCATCATAGCTTAAGTCATCAACAAAATTGATACCTAAAGTCATTTGAGCCCAGTAGGGTAATCCTGAGGGGTGCTTTTCAGTTTCCATGTTACTGATGCTCAAAGTTGAATGCCAGTTATCGTCAGCATCAGCTACCTGATGATCTTTGAAGCGGGCTTGAATCCGATTGAATCCATCCAGAAGCAGTTGGGCTGCATTGACCCCCTCCCAGGGATAGGCATGTCGACCCGGTTTGGTCTCAGCAGTCATCGTAAATCTCAGTATCCCTTTTGAGCCCGTTACCAGGGCATAATCGACACCGGCATCACCATTGATCAATACTCGGCTTGAATACCCTGCTTGAATAAACTCCTTGGCCCCATTAATACCACCCACCTCTTCATCGCAGCTAAAATAACAACCTGCATTGATCTCGGGATAAGTGGCATATAAGTCCTTTAAAGCCTGAATGGCAACAGCATCGAAGAGTTTCATATCAACAGACCCGCGACCATACAGATATTCATCTTTAATCTCAGGTTCAAATTGCTCAGGGTAAGCCGCAACCACATCCAGGTGACCATTGAAAAGGATATCTGGACGGACAGTATCCTGTGTAGTGACCAATATTGAGGGGACTCCATTGTAGTTGAGAATCTTTATTACAAAATCAGTACTGGAAAATTGGCCGGCGACATATTCCACAACAGCTTGTAATTGGTCTGGTTGATCAGCAGTGGATTTAAAACGGATCAAATCCCGGGCTATCCTGAGTATGTTTGATTCAACTGTGGGAACACAGGATTTTGTGTCTTTACTAGCAGTTTGCCTCCTATTGATTGTCATGAAGACCCTTTGAGAAATTTGATCTGGTCAGAGATACCAGGATACAGGTTATAATTCTTTTTGAATTCATTCACTTCTTTAAGGAAATGTTCCAGCATAACCTGATTCTGCTGCCTCAGAAATATTGTACCCAGATCGAACAAAATGACCTCACGATTAATGATCTGGTAATTGACCACAAAGCGTTCTCTGGGTATGATCACTAACTCGTAAGACAAGGAATCTTTTTCCAAGCGGTTGATAATTCCGGCAATCATCTCATCAATGTGCCGAGAATCGATTTTATCAAAAGGGGGTCGGCGATGCAAGAGATCGACTATCTCTGTTTCAACTACGATCTCCAGCCGTTGTTTTTCCTTCTCATGAATGACCTTTTGACGCTCCTTGAAGCCATCCAATGCCAGTGCTAACTCATTAGAATGCAGGCCAAATATCTTTTCCAGGATTTCCTGACGCATGGCCATACTCTGATTCATGACCGAAAAACCTCTGGAAACTGAAATACGTTCCCCTCCACTTTCACCAAACCAGATATTTTCGAAGTGGGCGTAACTGCGACTCTCCTCAAATGGTTTTGAAAATATTGGATGACTATTCATACCAACTTGAAAGAGATCGTCCATACTGATTCCCAGGATACTGCAAATGGCTGTCAGATTTTCAGGTCCTGCCATCTGGTGACCATTCAGAATAGAATAGATGGTTCGCACGTTAATTCCTGTCTCTTGGGACAAGTCAGCCGGTTTAAGACCCTTCTCTTTGAGAACACGCTTCAGAGTTGCGCCTATCATTTTCTGAGGGGCTTGTTTTGAATAGATCATCATCAGAATTCCAAACTTAGTTGATAGCGTTCAACAGCACCAAAATAATCCATATCTATCCAGGCATAGTCCATGGTCAATCGCATTCCCTGAGACAGAGGAATACTTAAACCAAACCCAGCGGAAAGTTCACCCAGGTCTCGATTCATTTGATACCCAAGTCGTAACATAAGTGCTTTGACAGGACTTACTTCCAAGCCAATACTTGCACCAAAGGGAGTGGTTAATCCATCAGAAAAGCCCATATTTACTAATATTCCGGGTGTAAAAAATCCACGGCTTGCAAAATGGACCTTCTTGCTTAATCCCATCCTGAAGACAAGTGGCAACGGAAATTTTTTCAAATCATACACCGCATCAATATTGTCACTTCCCGGATTAGCATCATCATCCCTGCGGGTGAAAGTGGTTCTGGGACCAGGCTCCAATTGGCTTAGCGCAGCAATATTCTGGATGGTCATACCCAGTGCAAACCCAGAGGCTTTCTCATCATATTTGAACCCAATATCCCAGGCAAAACCTTGTGCTTGTTCCAGCCAAATCTGCTCACGGATATATTTGCTTTGCAAACCAACGCTGACTCTATCAGTGAGAAATCGAGCATAATTGAGACTCAAAGCCAGAGCTTGACTGCTATAGTATTGTTCTGTACCCTGAGGTTCCAGAACCGTGGTGATCTCCTCTTGCCCCATATCCAGATTGTTGATCGTGACTGATAACATCTGGCTATTTCCCAAACCTATGTGCACACTGGTGATCTGATGATCCATACCCAAAAGGTAGTTGCCTACCTCATGTTGCAGCTGATTTCGGGAATTACTGATAGCGTTAGCCGGATTCCAGTAAATTGCTGAAGAATTCAGTAAACCGGCACCTTCTCCCCCTAAAGCCATCGTACGTGGATCAGTTCCAATGAGTAAAAAGGCATTCGCATTGGTTCCTTTGCGAAAGATCTCCCAATCACTTGCCAGAGCACTCCCTGATACAAACAGCGTTAATAATGAAACTAGTATTTTGAGAATGTTTTTTTTGACAGTCATGAGCATTACCATATCACCGCAAACTTGCCTAGATACTGATCTCCGGTATCGCTGATGACTGCATAAATATATACACCATAGGCAATCTCCATGCGATCATTGCTCAGCATATCCCAATGATGCTCACCAACAGTATCAGAATCATGTCGTAGACTGCGGACCAGATCACCGTTAAGCGTGTGAATGTGAATATCACAGTGACCGGGAAGATTAATAAACCGCAGATCGTGAGTTGTGGGAGTACTGGGATGACGTCGTTCAGTTACAGAACTGATAATATACGGATTGGGTACAACTTTCACCTCCAACTCATCACTGTTCTCGACAATAGCAGAGGCATAACTGTTTATCTCAAACCGATCATTCTCTGTAAAGGGGATGCTGGTGCTCAAAACAAAGATGTCACCCTCTTTGGGTATCACATCTGTGGAATCCCAGCTTGCCTGAATGTACCAGGTCTTATGCAGAGGATCCCCTTCCATAAACTGGATAATTTCCCCACTCTGCCAATCCCGAAATACATTTGTAGATGTCCCAATGGCCAGCGTTATTGGAGTATCCCAGTCAGGATCTTCAATATCATTAAAAATTTGAAACGGGACTTTAGCTGCATTTGCTACAAAAAAGTCAGGATATTTCGGGGTGGAGTCCCCAAATACAATATAATAGCTGCCCGGTCTTTCTTCTGCCGTTCCGGTAGGCTGCGTGAGATCAGTAAAACTCATCAGAGAGTTACTTAAATTTGTATCCCAAGCCTTTTCAAGGAATTTCACCTTATCATGATTCCGCACTGACAACAAGAATCCATTATCAGTTGGCAGATAGTCACGCCGACTCGCATTGGCCGAAGCTTGTTCTGGAAGTTGCTCGTTCAGGATAATATCCTCATCAGAGTTGAGCATGTTAAAGACAACGGTTTCAGCACTATCAATAAAACTCAGCTCATAATTCCCCTGCTGCATGGCAATTGGATCCACCACAATGGCTTCAACTTCTCCGGTTCCAACACCGGAAATATGAATTACTTCAACCTCTCCCGGTGTGAAACCCAGGGGCTGTCCTCCGGGAATAATATCAATGATATTTATATCACGTGAGTCCGTACCGATAAAAGATTCATTGGATCCAACTCGCAATGAGTCAAAGGGCTGGTCATAGGCAGTGATAGCATAGCGATAGCGCATACCATTGATCACATCATGATCGATCCAGCTGTACTGAATGCCACTATTATTCCCCAGATGGAAATTTTGATTATATGGATCAAAACCAGACCAGCCATTATCAAGATCAAATTGAGCAATTGGTTTAAAGCCCAGAAGATTACCGTGATAATCGTAGATCTCATTACCCCAATCGATGTCTCCCTGATTGGCGTAATCTACAACACTGCGATAGATTCGATATCCTTCAAAATCAACACGCTTGGAGATCAGGTCAACTGAGGCTTCAGATTCTGCACCCCAGAATAGGGTCACCTGTTCATCTTCACCGTAGTAAAGCGGAAAATCATCTGAGTCCGATGTTATGGTTCCTGCAGCACTTAGGTCCGGGGTTATTGGTGGTTTGGCACCAATAAAGTTAGAGTTGTATAAGGCACTGGCTGAAAACAGATTATCATAAATATCTTTGAAACGGTCTGCAGGGGCATTCAATGGAAAACCCTGGCTGTCATAGCCACCCGGCTCTGCCCTTCCCCCAACAATGCCGATATGAATCGGAATCGTATCACCGGGAGCTAAAGTAAAGGGACCCGAACTGAACCAGAACTGAATATCAGGCCGGCTGTTTACCGGAAAAGACTCCTGAAAGGCCTGTAAGGTTGACAGTTCATCGATATTGTCTCCATCCAGATCATGGAACCATTTATTGCGTTCTTCTTCCGGGAGAAGCTCTGATTTTCCCGAACAAAGCGTGTATAAAACTTTCTCCCAGTCTTCATCAATAGTGTGAGAACGCATCACATCATCCTGATCGAACCAGTGAAAACCGGTAATGCCAATTTCAGGACTGTTTGGATCGCTAAGCACCTGTCGGGGAGTTTTGAAGAAATGAATGCCATAGGCAGAAACCGGTCCCTCATTGCCATTGGTATAGTCAGTAAAGTAATCCTGCTTATCATACATGAGACAGATATCCAGACGACCGTCTTCATCAATATCTTCTATGCTGGCATAATCATCCTCAGCCCAGGGGCTGGCCTGCAAAGAATTCTGCAAAAACGCTCCCGGCAGGTCAGGATCGACAAAGAAGGCAAAATAAGCACTATCGATGACACCATCATAGTGGCGACGATCCGGGTCATAATATGGACTGTTTGGATTTTGAATATCGTCAGCGCTGCGATAAATGATATTCATATTAAAAAAGACAATGTCTTCATACCAGACACTGGAATAGCTGTAACCGCTAACCTCTATATCAAGACCGAGGGGATATCCATAGCGTGCTGTGCCGGCACCGGTGCGTATTCCATTGTACTTGTCATCCATAATGAAAAATATGTCTTTGTCTGCAACAAAAGTTCCGGGAAGCGGCTGATTATAGGTGGGTGAATCGGGATCAGGATCCAAAGCCCATTTACCGGGCCAATGATTTTCGCCGGGAGTGGCATTCCAAATATCGGTGGAATCATAATATCCTTCCGGCCAGCTCTGCTCCATGGTGGAAACTGCGATCATGGGGATACCTTCTTCAGATACGCTACCATAATAGTGTTCCTGACTGCCATCCTTGGCTTCCCAATCAGAGAAGGTGATTCCGTCACCATCATACAGATGTACAGAAGAGAATGATTCAATAACATTATATTGTGCAC
>JAUVKO010000183.1 GCA_030596225.1 Fidelibacterota bacterium | reverse complement strand
CATCAATCACAGCGGTCTTGATAACTTCATCCAAACTAGAGCTTCCATCTCGACCCATAGTGATATTTTCCGCCACAGTCCCGCTAAAAAGCTCAATATCCTGGGGGACATAAGCAATACTTATCGCCCGTGAAGCATCACTAAGCTCTGATAAACTTACATCATTCAGGGAAACAGAACCTTCGGTGGGAAGAAACCACACTGAGATCAACTTTAACAAAACAGTCTTTCCAGCACCCACTTCACCAACAATGCCAATCTTTTCCCCTGATTCTGCATCAAAACTCACTGACTCGATCACTTCAACAGCCTCATCCGGAAAGCGAAAACGTAAGTCTTTGATCTTCAATCTGTCTATGGGTTGCTCCACTTGAGTTGTCTGAACCTGTCTGTTCTCACTTTTTTCGATCTCTTCCAGGCGTTCTACTGATGATTCTGCCATTTTTACTGAGACAAAGAACCAGGATATTGTCCAAATCGGTTCTGTGATTCCTGTCATATAGGCAATAAATGCATAGAAATCCCCAAGACTGATTTGTGCATGAATGACATAATAGCCCCCGACGAAGAGGATGATCACCAAGCCAACCTGATTGATCAAACTGCCAATACTTTCTAACAAGGATCGAATAAAAACCACTCGTTCTTCAGCCTTTTTGCGTACTTCCATATTATCCTTGAAGAGATGTACCTGAGCCTGCTCCATCACAAAACCAATTACGATCCGGATTCCGGCAAAAGCACTTTCCAGAATATTATTTGTCTGGGAAATTGTTTCTTGCCGATGAGTGTAAGCTCTATGCTGCAAATATTCGGTCTTGCTCATTGCCCAAACGATCAAGGGCAGGGGTGAGACAGCTAGAAGCGTCAATTTCCAATGCAGGGTCATCATAACTCCGATGGAGAAGAATAGTGTAAAGCCAGCCTCTATGGGTCGCATTATTCCAGAACTCGCAAACCAATTCAATTTCATATCACCATCAATATCATCGGAAAAACGAGTGATAAGATCACCTGATCGATAATGGCTGAAAAACGCCGGGTCTTTCTTGAGGAGATTATCGAAATGAAAAAGCTTAATATCCATGCCCAGCAAAAGGTTCATTATATATCGAGATGAAGGGAGAATCCAGCGCGTCAACGTTCGCGCTAAACCAACGATCAGTATCAGCCAAACATAGAACCGAATATCATTTGTGGCCCTCTCTTCAATTAATGAGTCAATAACATATTTAAAAATAACAGGATAGGCTGTACTTAGGGCAATGCTTACAACTGTGATCAGCATTATAATCAACATGCCCTTCCAGCGTTTTAACCAGTAGGGTTTAAACCAGCCTAATACATGTCTGGTAGCACCAATAAGAGCCATTATACCAGCTCCTTGTCAGGGTCAGCATGATCCAGCATTTCAGAATAGGCTCCCTGTCTTGCTATCAACTGTTCATGATTACCTGATTCAATGATCTCACCATCTTGAATAAACATGATACTTGTCGCCCGGCGTATGGTGCTAAGACGATGAGCCACGATAAAGGATGTTCTTCCTTCCGTAAGCTTCTTCATGGTGGCCTGAATACGCAATTCAGTACCTGGATCAACCGAAGAAGTTGCCTCATCCAGAACCAGAACTTGTGGTTTTACAGCCAATGCTCTAGCAAACGCGATCAGCTGTCGCTGGCCATAGGAAAAGCCCTCCCCGCCCTCCTTAAGTACTGTGGCATAGCCCTCGGATTTATCTATAATACTGTTGTGTATATCTGTAAGATGGGTGGCATTAATTAATTCAGTTTGGCTAACACCTTCTCGAAATGCTTGTAGATTCTCTTCAATAGTTGCAGGAAACAAAAATAGATCCTGAAGGACCAGACCAAAACGACTACGATATTCTGACACATCGAATTCACGAATATCGATACCGTTCATAAGAATACGGCCAGTTTGCGGGTCACGAAATCGACAGATAAGATTTATCACTGTTGATTTACCTCCGCCGGTGGGACCAACGAAAGCGACCTGCTCCCCGCCTTTGACTTCAAAAGACATATTCCGAATGATCGTTTTTTCATTGGAGTAACCAAAGCTGATATTTTCGAATTGAATGCTTTCAACTTTTTCTGGCAAGGGCTTGGGCTTTTTTATATTGAAAAGATCCGGGTCTGCTTCCAGAGTTGAAAAAATTCGATCTGCGGCACCTCCGGCGGACTGAAGCTGAGAGATCTGCTCTGTGAACATGAAGATCGGCCAATAGATCTGGGCAATATATTGAGCAAAAAGTACGAGTGCACCAATAGTGAGAGTCCCCTCATTAACCCACCTAACACCAAGCATAAGCACAATTACAGTGGCGGCAACCTCCATGGATCCCAAGCCCTGGAATATTCCATAGTTGATCCAATTCATCTTAATGCTGAAACGATTGAATTCGTCCGTAGATCTCCGCACTCTTCCTAAGGCCCAGCCTGTACGATCAAAGACTTGAAGGATGCTGGCTGAACGAATGAATTCACTGAGAACACCTAACATCTTAGAAAAATTTTCACGGTCTTTACGAAAATAGGGCCTGAAATACCTGAAAGAAAACCAAGCCACGAAGATCACCAGCGGGAAAATGGCCATAGTGATCAGCAGAAAGCGAATATCTACTGCAGCCAGAATGATAAAGGCGCCAATGATCATCCCAAAGGACATGAGCAGGCGTTGAGCCATTGTGGATGTGACAGCGATAATTCGCTGAGGATCAGATTCGATACGGCTAACTAATTGACCGGTTGATGTCGACTCAGCAAAAGGTAAACCTAATGTCAGGGCGTGTGAAAACAGTTCAACCTTAAGGTCATTCACAGCGTATATGCCAGCTTTTTGGGCCATCCAATTGCTATAGAAGCCGAAAATCGCTGACAGGATCATCGTTATTAGATAAAATCCGGCAGACCAGGCCAAAGTTGAGAAATCACCACCAGGGATATCTTTATCGATGATGTGTTTCAGGATAACAGGCTGAATTAGAACCAGGATCACACCCAGCAATGCCCACACCAGGGCATATAAAAAAGTTCGCTTGTAGGGTTTTACATAAGGATAAACACCCAAGACCATCTCTTTAAATGAGTAGGTTTTGGTGTTGTCATCATCCAGGCTAAAATCTTCATCCCACCACATGCTTTCAGGTAAGGCAAAACCACTATGAATGGAAGGGAAGAGTTGTTATACCAATTGCACCTCAAATTTGCACTAAATTTCTGCATATTTTCCCGTTTTAGTGCACTTAAAATCTTCACCATAGCTAGTCGCCCCTGAAAAACCAAGTTTCAAGCCACTTGCATTTGGGCTGTCAATTTCCCAGAGCCAATATTTTTAATAACTTGCCATATTTGATCGAATTTGCCCTTAATAAAATCGGGCACAAAAAGGATAGCTCTGAGAACTTTCCTTATATTTGCTCCACATCCGGCCAATATGGCGTTTATCCGGTCACCCTCTTCTCCCATCAGGTAATTCCGGTCTAATCCATTGTCTGATTTCAGATGCCCTATTATGGGCTCTATTGCGTTCCTACGTTTAAGCCATCTCTTTAAGGTCCTCGGTATTTTCTTCTTTCCTGCCAGGTGAACTTCTGCATCTCCTTCGTAATCATGACCGCGATAACCACGGTCAGCAAAAACTGTATCGATAACTCCATCCATCATAATCTCTGCTTGGGTAATAGCCCCTGCCAAGGTGTGTCCATCATAAGGATTACCATGCAAAGCCTGGATACCAACAACCCAGTTATCACGTGTTGTAGTTACTACACTGACCTTGCAACCAAACTCATACTTCTTGTGAGCTTTGCCTTTGCCAATGCATTCAACTTCAGGAGCATGAAAACTATAAAGCTTATTCTTGTCAGCCCTTTTCTGTTTATAAACACGGTGACATTTCTCAAGCAGATATCCCCATTCAGGTAATTGATCTACTGTGAGTCTACGTTCAACATCCCTCAACACTCTGCCAAAATAGTTCTTCAGATTCTTCTCTTCCTTCTTGGCACGCTTGTATTGACTGGCTCTCCTATAGCGGCCTTGCATTATAGAGGCGCGGGGACCAAGTCGTGAATAGGTTTGACGGAGATTAATTCCTTCCTCTTTGGCTTTCTCAACCAATAGTTCGCGACCTTTATTGTATAGCCTCCCATCTGTTGGGAAGGCAATGGCTTTCTCCTGCACTGTCGTATCAACTGTGACACGGTGCATATCAGAAGGCTTTAAAAACTTCATCCGTTGAGCTGTTTCAAGCAACTCTCTCAGAAGCATTTCCATTGCTTCTGAACCAATGCGATGTCGCCATTTTACCAATGATGTTGGGTCTAATGGAAAATTGTGTTGGAAAAACTCAAAACCTAAAAAGTACTGCCAGTATGGGTTTTCCAGAAAAGTGTAAACCACAAATTCATCACTGGCATCGTAAGCACTTTTCAGATAATGGATCCCGACCATTAGTCTGATTGGCAGTCCTGGTCGGCCATTATCTTCACAATAATATTCACCAAACTCTTTCTCAAAGAAATCCCAGTCTATCTGGTTCGCTAACATAAACATCGGATGTTTATTATTCAAAATTTGATCAAGTCTACTTTTAAACAAATTCTCTTGGTTCTGAATTTTAGCTTTTGCTTTCATAAATCACCACGTTTTTGATAGTTTTTATCGGTTTCTGGCAATTTAAGCTTTATTTATCTCTATACAACATATTGTTATTATTATC
>JAUVKO010000208.1 GCA_030596225.1 Fidelibacterota bacterium | reverse complement strand
TGGTTGACACCATAAAAGTAGGGTAACTGACGATAGTTAGAAGCATTCCAGATTACTGCATCAGCTTGATATCCCGGATGCATTGCTCCTCTGGATTCCTCTATCCCTAATGATTTCGCAGCACCATTGGTTGCAGCCTGCAGTGCTTCCAGAGGTGTCAAATGTAAATAGATAACTGCCAGAGTCATGATGAAAGGCATGGATAGACTCATATTGCTACCAGGATTAAAATCGGTAGCCAGCGCCAGAGTGACTCCGGCGTCCAGCATCTTCCTAGCCGGCGCCCAGGTATTGCTCCCCAGAAAAAAGGTGGTTCCAGGCAGGAGTGTTGCTACAGTTGCTGAATCAGCTAGTGCCTTAATTCCAGCATCCGAAATAGCCATAAGATGGTCAGCAGAGAGGGCACCCATTCTGGCAGCTAGTTCTGCGCCGCCAGTAGAAATAAATTCATCTGCGTGGAATCTTAAACGAAGATTAAATTTTCGTGCAGCTTCCAATATTTGCTGAGTCTCGCTTGGCGTGTAGACACCTTCCTCACAAAAAACATCACAAAAATCTGCCAATCCAGTGCTGGCAACTTCAGGAATCATCTCATCAATAAGCAATCTGATATAGTTTTCCCGATCTTCGCGATACTCATCTGGAATTTCATGTGCACCGAGAAAGGTGGAGAAGGTGTTAATGGGTAACCGTTGGGAAGCGGTTCGAATGGCTCGGAGCGATTTAAGTTCAGCTTCAGTTGACAGGCCATAGCCACTTTTACACTCCACTGTAGTCGTTCCGTGTGCCAGCATCATTTTAAGTCTCTGGCTAACTAGCTTGGTGAGATCTGCCTCAGTTATATCTCGCAATTTGCGCACAGAATTCCGGATGCCTCCTCCGGCAGCGGCAATTTCCTGATAGGTCCTCCCCTGGGACCGCATTTCAAACTCAAGCTCACGAGTCGCAGCAAAGGCAGGATGGGTATGAGGATCGATTAAGCCGGGAGTCAGTAAATGACCCTTTGCATCCAGAAAATCCAAGTCGGTATAGCTCTGGGAACGATATTCAGCAAATTTACCATCCTCAAGCAACCAGGTACCACCATCACCAATCTCCATCTTCTGAGATGACGGATTCCAGGACACCCATTGACCAATATTTGTAATTCCTTTGATTTGCCTGGCATCCATGAATAAACTCGTAATTGTTAACCGTTGATCATGGGCAATTTGACACCGCACTCATTGGCGACTTTGACTGCATCTTTGTAACCGGCATCTGCATGCCGAGCTATGCCCATCCCTGGATCTGTGGTTAGTACACGTTGCAGTCTTTCATCCATTTCTTTGGAGCCATCTGCTACAATGACCATTCCGGCATGGATGGCATAACCCATACCGACACCACCACCATGGTGAACTGATATCCAACTGGCGCCACCAACAGCATTCACCAATGCATTAAGAATTGGCCAGTCAGCTACAGCATCTGAGCCATCAAGCATGCTTTCAGTTTCGCGATTTGGTGAAGCTACAGAACCAGAGTCAAGATGATCCCGACCAATGACCAGCGGGGCTGAGATCTCCCCCTTGCGGACTAATTCATTCATGGCCAGCCCCAATTTTGCTCGCTCTCCATAACCCAACCAGCAGATACGGCTTGGCAAACCCTGAAATTCAATTTGATCGTGAGCCATATCAATCCAACGAATGAGGGCTTCATCTCCAGGAAACAGTTCTTTGACGAGCTCATCTGTACGATAAATATCTTTTGGATCACCTGAAAGAGCCACCCAACGGAAGGGACCTTTTCCTTCGCAGAATAGCGGACGGATGTAGGCTGGTACAAAACCAGGAAAATCAAATGCTTTCTCCACTCCGGCTTTTTCTGCCTGGGCACGAATATTATTACCATAATCGAATACAATTGAACCGGCTTTTTTAAAGGCCAACATAGCCTCAACATGACGAGCCATGGATTTGTAGCTCATTTCGATATATTTTTCAGGATTCGATTCTCTTAAAGCATTTGCCTCGTTAAAACTGATACCATGTGGATAATACCCTCGTAATTCATCGTGGGCTGAGGTTTGATCTGTAACCACATCCGGAATGAATCCACGGGAAATCAACTCTGGCAGGACATCTGCGGCATTACCTTCAAGTCCAATACTCAATGCTGTGCTATTTGCCTGAGCTGCTTTAATCCAGTTAAGTGCCTCAGCCAAATTCTTGGTGGACTTGTCCAAGTAACGAGTATCTAAGCGACGCTGAATCCGGGTAGGATCGATCTCAACCACCAGAGCAATACCATTGTTCATGGTCACTGCCAGTGGTTGTGCACCACCCATTCCCCCTAGTCCGGCAGTCACAACGACTTTGCCGCTGAGGTCAGCTTTAAAATGTTGTTTTGCCAGGGATGCGAGTGTTTCATAGGTTCCTTGAAGTATACCTTGAGTGCCAATATAGATCCAACTACCGGCAGTCATCTGCCCATACATCATCAAACCTTTTTTATCAAGCTCGTTGAAATGTTCCCAATTCGCCCAATTAGGGACTAGCATTGAGTTGCTAATTAGAACGCGAGGGGCTTGTTCATGGGTTTTAAAGACTGCTACCGGTTTACCTGATTGAATCATTAAAGTTTCATCATTTTCCAGGTCTTGCAATGTTTTAAGAATTGCATCAAAAGCTTCCCAGTTACGAGCTGCCTTTCCATAGCCACCATAGACGATCAATTCATCCGGATTCTCAGCAACATCGGGGCTCAGGTTATGCTGGATCATACGATAGGCGGCTTCCTGATGCCATCCCTTACAATGCAATGTGTTACCAGTTGGTGGCGTGATCTTGCGCCCCATATTGCCTCCTATCTTCTAAATGTACGGTGGATCTGATCGAAATATCGGGGGCTCTTCTCATAAGTATCATAGGAGAAAATGATCAGATTTCTAAAGCCGGCTTCGCGGGCATGTCCAATCTTTGATGATGATGTAAAACTGTTTTGGTTATAAGTAGCAATTCCCATGAAGATTTGGTCTAGTGGAAGTTTTTCATTTCGCATAAGCGTCATGCTGCGTTTGAAATCATTATCTGAAGTTGCATAGTTCATGGGTATCACAAAATCAATGCTCCCAGTCTTTAACCAAGTTGGCCAATCCTGGAAGAATCTTGTTCTAGCAACCTCAGGATTGGGCTTAACAGCTGCAGATAATTTAATCTCAGGGTTGACCAGCTGAATACTTTTATGAATACGTCCGATAAAATGTGTGAGTTCGTTACGGCGGAAGTCATTCCAGTGACGCCAATACTTTTCTTTATCATTGGGATCTAGACGGTACCAATATGAACCCTTCCCATTCCCCAGGGTAATCGGGTCAACATTATACTGCATAAGGAATTTTTTTCTACCAGCACGATTGTAACCATAGTCACGATCTTGAAATCTGATGTAGTCTAAATGTATACCATCTAAACCATAGTTTTGCACAAGTTCATCGATCACCTGAAGCAAGTGATCATTCACCTCATCGTTTAGAGGTGAAAGATATACGCCTTCGCGTCCATTTTTTCCATTTTTGGCAATAAATTCCAGATCATTTTTTCCACTGCCATTAACTTCTACCCAATCTGGATGTTGATTAACAATATGTTTTGGCTCAGTTGGAAGCTTACGGGCAGACCATGATAAATACATATTGACCCATGCATGTATTTTTATTCCTTGAGCATGAGCTAAGGGAATTATATCAGCGAGGGGATCATAGCCACTACGAGGCAGTAAAGTTGAGCGGGGAACAATATTACTATTATAATAAGCATCACCTCGGCCTCTGACCTGAACGAATAAATCAGTATAACCGTGAGTGCTGGCAAACTTGACCAGTTTCCGGACCTTCTGCGGGGAAGTGATAGAATGCCGAACAACCCATATTCCTTGCACAGGTTTAGCGAACACCGCTTGTGTAAATATTAATAGTAATAAAAAGGCAGGGAAAAACCCTGCCTTTAAATATTTCGGTTTCATCAAATTCTCAAATTAGAATCAAATGATCAGGATTTTTCAGATTCGGTTTTTGAATCCTCTGTTTCCTGGGCAGGTGTTTCTGAGACTTCGGCTTCTTCAGCTACTTCTTCAGTTGCTTCTTCAGCAACC
>JAUVKO010000007.1 GCA_030596225.1 Fidelibacterota bacterium | reverse complement strand
TTGCACTAAATTTCTGCATCTTTTCCCGTTTTAGTGCACTTAAAATTTTCACCATAGCTACCGCTATGCTTCTAATTGTGAAGCTTCTAAAACGAAAAAATATTTTGGACTTATAGTGCACCTTTGAAATACAATTGGTATAAGGCTCTGAAGCGTTGTACTCACCGAATATTTCCTTTTGCTTAAGCTAACGACATAGAAAGAATAGCTTTGACTTCCAAATTAATTGCTGATGGTCATCTGCTGAAAGAAGCAATAGTTTTGATGAAGAATAGAAAGAGCGTATTCTATGATGAAAATCATTTAACTATAAAGAATTGTATCATGAATAGAATTATTATAATTGCAGTGGTGATTTTTGCCAATTGACGCAATAATGGCACAAGATTTGTCTCACTAATAAAGCAATGAAAAAAAGCACAAATATCGGATAATTCAGTGACTGGCATCTCATTCGCATCTTTAGACATGCGGAAACAGGAGAGCAGTGTGAAAGCTGAGGTCCAACTTTTAGGAGGTAAGCATGTCTAATCATGTTGCAGAATTTATGGCTGGTGTTCAAGCAAAGAACCAGGCTCAGCCAGAGTTTATCCAAGCAGTTGAAGAAGTAGTAACTTCCTTGATGCCTGTTGTCGATCGTAATCCTCATTACCGGGAAGCTAAGATCCTTGAGCGCCTCGTTGAACCAGAACGGGTGATCATATTTCGGGTTCCCTGGGTTGATGATTCAGGTACTGTTCAAGTTAACCGAGGATTTCGTGTAGAATTTAATAGTGCCATTGGTCCTTACAAAGGTGGCTTAAGGTTTCATCCAAGTGTAAATCTTGGAATCCTGAAGTTCCTGGGGTTCGAACAAGTTCTTAAAAATGCTTTGACAACCTTGCCCATGGGTGGTGGTAAAGGTGGATCTGATTTTGACCCCAAAGGCAAATCTGATTTAGAAGTAATGCGTTTTACTCAGTCTTTCATGTCAGAACTTTTTCGCCATATAGGTCCAAACACAGATGTACCTGCCGGTGACATCGGAGTTGGCGGTCGTGAGATTGGTTTCATGTTTGGTCAGTATAAAAAACTGCGTAATGAGTTCACAGGTGTTCTAACAGGAAAAGCCCGCAATTGGGGCGGTAGTCTGATCCGTCCCGAAGCTACAGGTTATGGAACCGTATATTTCGCTGAAGAAATGCTGAAAACACGTGGTGATAGCATTGAAGGTAAAACAGTAACCATTTCCGGTAGTGGTAACGTTGCCCAATATGCTACTGAGAAGGTTCTTGACCTTGGCGGTAAAGTAGTAACCCTTTCTGATTCTGCAGGAACGATTTACGATGCAAACGGTATTGATCGTGAGAAACTGACCTGGGTCATGGATCTCAAAAACAACCGTCGCGGTCGTATCAAAGAATATGCTGATGAGTTTGGCGCTGAATTCTTTGAAGGAAAACGTCCTTGGTATACCAAATGTGATGTTGCCCTTCCTTGTGCTACTCAGAATGAAGTGAATGAGGCAGAAGCAGAAGCATTGATCGCGAACGGTTGTTATGTGGTTTCTGAGGGTGCAAACATGCCTTCTGATCCTGAAGCAATTGAAATTTACCAAGCTGCCAAGATCCTTTATGGTCCTGGAAAAGCTGCCAATGCAGGTGGTGTTGCTGTTTCCGGTCTGGAAATGTCTCAGAACAGTCTGCGACTATCCTGGACCCGTGAAGAAGTGGATGAACGTCTTCATAATATCATGAAGAATATCCACAATAATGCTTTTGAAACTGCTGCACGTTATGGCTTTGACGGTGATTATGTTGCCGGAGCCAATATTGCCGGTTTCTTGAAGGTTGCTGATTCTATGATGGATCAGGGTGTTGTCTAATACCAATTGTACTTCAAAAGAGTCTATATGAATTCAAAAGATGAAGAATGCATAGATTGTTTTGAGGTGTAATTGGTATAAAACCTGATTCAAGTTACAGAAATAAAAAAAGTGCGGATTTATATCCGCACTTTTTTTATGTAAAATTATGAATTATTGGAATGTAATTAAGTAGAGTCACAATGCATTGTGACTCTACAAATCAAAACCAGTTATATTAAGCAGTTGCCTCTTCACTGATCCGTGCTTTGAAGCTCTGATAGAAATCGTCCAATCTCTTACCCTGCTGTTCAATTGCCTTGCTTAAAGAGGGAAGATTTTCACCTTGATATGCAATGTCCTGGGCGATCTGTTTGCAATACTCAAAGCCATTCTGCATATTCTCATAAAAAGTATGCAATGCTTTCTGCTGCCTTAAATTTTTCAGTGCGTCATCAATAAGCGATTGAAAATAATCCACATAGAGTTGCATCTCCTTGGCAAACATGTGTGGACGATTACTGGCAAGTAGATCTTTACCACGACCATAAATCTGGTCAACCATTTCTTCCAGAGAGTAATTACGATTAAACCAGGAGAGGTTTGGCCCTGGACAAATAGCCTGCGGGTGTCGCTCAACTGGTGCAATTCCCAAGCTGATCAGAACCCCATTACCCAGATGCTCGCAGAGGCAGGTTTTGGCTAATACTTTGTTAATGGCAGAATCCTTTTCGGCACCGGATTCCATACTATTATTGATCTCATCTAATTTATGGGTCATATATTCTGTTGATGCAGTGCAAATGGGCCGATCAGTGAACTCAGTATTTGACACTAAAAAGCCTTTGGGGCAAGCTGAACCTGGTTTGCCTTTTAGGTAACGATCTACTGACCATCTTTCTGACCCTGAGTCTTTCAGATTATTGAAAGGGACACCCAGGGGTGAAGCATCACTCAAATATAGACTGTCATCTGTAGAATTCATTAACTGCACGCGCGTTGGGGTGTCAATAGGGGTGGCTTCAGGAACCAGTAAAAATGGACTAGCCCAACCGGTTCGGTCAATTCCAAAGCCCTTTTCCAAACGCTGTACTTCACCATAGTTACCGATGCCCCCTTGAACAGTGATCTCAGGATGATGCTCAAGATCTTTTGGATATTTCCAGCTCATTTTTTCATAAAAACGCTGGATGATCGGTTGGAATTGACTTCCTAATTCTTTTCGTTTATCCTTGAAATCCTGGAGCAGGACCGGTAGCAGGTGTCCCGGTGAAGCAAAAGCGTGTCCACCGCAATTTAACCCCGACTCAATCCGGAACTCTGAGATTTCCAAGCCCTTTTTAGCCATATAGCGACCCTGGATCATGGCAGAGCGGAAATCACTAACCTTTAGGATGATCTTTTTTCTGATCTCACCTTCATGATTCCGATAAAAATCTTTGTACTTGGTCATGTACCCATAGAGGCTTTGGTTAATCCCTGCAGAGAAGACCATGGCAGAGTCAACTTTACTCTTGGCAAATCCACGCAGAGCAGCTTTAGCATCTGAAAATCCCTCACCAAGTGGTTTACCATGTTTATCTGTATCGATGCGGTCCAATTTGACCATGATATTTACATCAATACCGCCGGGAATCATTCTCTGGCTAAGTTCATGAGCGAATTCTTCACGTAAATCTCCTGGTTTTGTAGCCATAAGTTCATGATATGCTTTTTTCAGACTGCTCGTGTCGGGCAGAAGCTCAAAATAGCGGGATTTATCATTCTTTTCAAAAAATGGCAGTGAACGAACACGTTCCATCTTCATTTCGACAATATCATAAACCATATCTAAATAGGCAGTGATACGTTTAGCGCGACTGTCTTCTTCACGGGGAGATATACGTTCAAAGGGCAAGTCGTATTGGGCAGTATAGTATTTCCTAAGTCGCTCAAGCAGGAGATCATCGATAATTGAGATAACAGATGTAATTCCTAGATGAGCAAGCCGGATAGGGGTGTCAATTGAATGACCAGTGCCCATGACAGGTATGTGAAAATTATGAATAGGCTCAGACACTAAAAAACCTCACAAATGGTTTCAGTTTAATGCTTTCAATGCAATGTTCAGATTCCCATAGCATGAATAGCATAGTTGGGCCAATACTAATCTGTATCAGCCTGATTTCAACAAAAAGAATTACAATTGCTTTCCATGATCTGGGTTTTATACCAATTACACTTCAAAACAGTCTATGCATTCCTCATCTTTTCCAGTTTTACTGCTCTTAAAATTCCAACCATAGCTCAAGCTATGGTTAAAATTTAAAGATTGTAAAACAGAAAAATCTTTTGAATTCATATAGACTCTTTTGAAGTACAATTGGTATTAATTCCGATTGGTTTTAGTAAGAAAAAAGTCCCATAAATTAGAAAATGGGGCTTTAGAAAAAAGGTTGTTGGTTATTAAAAGAAATAACGGAAACCGAAACTTCCTCCGAAATTAGAATCTCCTACAATACCTATAGTGGGGGTACTTTCTATAAATATATCAAGGGGGTAAGCTGAGACATAGTAGCTGATACCGATAATTCCACGTACTCCTATACCAAGTTTAGAGTCACCTGCATCGTTTTCAGAGCTACTTATACCAATACCTAGTCCATAGTAGATTGGGGTAGGGGCATCTGTCAGCTTAAGCATATCCGGTTTGTGTAGTAAATAATCTACATCTAAGCTACTCGGTAACCCCACTTGGACAGCGATTGCACTAGACCCACCCATCCAGTATTTCCCACATAAACCACTACTAATACCACTGGTAGATAAGCCAACTCCAATCCCGGATCCTTGAGCATTAATAGAAACAACAACAAAAATTAAACTTAGTATTATAAACATCAATTTACGCATGTTGATTATCCTCTTTGTTCAACTTGTCCATGAACATAATAAATAATAGATAGTGCTCAATACCAATTTCATTGAATATTATCATCCGCTGACTGATAACAATTTGGTCGCCAAATATGTCCATTGCCCTTGAGTCCATTAACTTGGATGATAAATGGGTTCTCAAAGTGAAAGTGTTTCAGGAATTTTGTCTCCGTAGTGGGGGTTTGGCTCTCAAACCACTCGATATTCATGTTCTCTTTTAAAAGTCGGGGAGGGATGGTGAAGTAGCTGATACCCAGCGAAGTGATATTCTGGAAAAAATGACTGCCAAAAGAGGGATCAACATATAGGTCAGGGAGTCCCACCTCTACAATTGACCGGGCATTTGAAATGAAATTCCAAGCTACCGGAATACCTAAGAGCGGATCAGCGGTACCCCATCGTCCCGGTCCCACAAGTAAATAGGGATTATCAGAACTGAACTTCTGATTCATCTCCTTAAGCTCTCTGGCAATTTGTCGACTTTTCATTATATCAAATTTATCAATGTCAATATAGATCAGATCGTGAATATCAACATTATCACCATTCCCCAGACAGATATTACTGTGAAATAATTCATCGCCCTTTTTAGCTAATTGTACATCCACTACATGAGGGCGTTCAAATGTTACCATGGGCCGGATCTGCAAAATTGATAGCTCAGCAGGTTCTTCTCGCTTATCTGACAAATTGACAGCAAATTCCATTTCAACTTCGCAGCCCATGCCGAGCTTCCCGAACTCCATTATATCTTTAAACAGCTCAGCTAAAGGCAGGGATTTCCACTTGAGAATGTTTGCGAAAGTGATGATGCGTGGACCGTCTTCGAAAAGACTATCCCGGAAACGCCCGTCCTGGAAAGAATAGACGCTGGCGATCTGATCCAGGCTACCGTGTTCTTCAGCAGTCTTTAGGTCCAATTGTGAAAGGTTTGCGCTTTCATCCTGCTCCAGAGGTGTGTCACATTCTGTCATTCTCAAGGCATAAAAATGAGATTGACTATTTTTCAAAATAGAATCTTTACTGAAAAATTGAGGGAAAACATCTGGCTTGCTGGGACTGAATTTGAGCGCCTTTTCGCCGTTCACTACAGTTTGGCCCAATCCTAGAGCCATCGTGACTATCCCTTCATCACGCAGCATGGAACCCTGAGGATAGTAATTCAGGGTTTGGATTACACCGGAGAAACTGGGATAATAGTATTCACTGTATCGCTTTCCGCTCAGATGCTGAATGACCACTGCCATTTTTTCATCTTCCGGGCGATTCCCTGTGGATTTAAGATAAGCAATAGCTTCTTTATGAAACCCCGAAGCATAGACCAATTTTATTGCTTCCAGCAAATGAAATAGTCGTGTATCCAGGGCTGGAGCACAGTTTGGGAGCATATAGGTGCTGTAGATTCCCGCAAAAGGCTGGAAGAGTGAATCCTCAAGTAAGCTTGATGAACGAACAGCGATCGGACCTGAATGATTTCCCAGGTAGGCGTGTAGCTGATCCGTGAAGTTTCCCGGGAATACTGCTTTTCGGAAAAGGTCATCAACTTCAGCGTTAGATTCAGCTTCAAGCGCATTAGAGCGCAAATTGTTGACATTCAGGAAGCGATCATAAATGTCGGTTGCAATGACTGCAAAATGGGGGACATTGACTTTAATCTCAGAGTATTCCCGACTGAAATCGAAGCGGCGTATATGCGCTGCAAGAAAAGCCAAACCGCGTGCTTTCCCTCCAATAGAACCGCCACCGATGCGAACAGCTTTAATGGCGGGATTATATGTATCGATATTGAAATATCCGATTTTATCAAATTGTTGATGTGCTATTTGAGTGGAAATTGCTTCAATTAGAATCTTACGAAAATCCTCAGGATCTTCAAAATCTTCAAAATTGATAGGTTTTAAATAATCAGCCAGATCATAATGTCCACGGACAGCTAACCAGTTGGAAAAATGGTCACGGCGTGAATGATATTGAATGCTTTGCATAGGAACAGAGGAAAGTGCAGCTGCCAAGGCATTCAAGTGACGAACTTTGACTATGGTTTTACCTTTTTTTGTTGTAAAATTAAGATCACCAAAACCACAGTGTCGCATGGCGAAATTCTGAAGACTTTGGAGCAGATAAGGTGAATTCTTGTCCAGAAAATAGACTCCCAGCTTAACGGTAGCAGATTTGTTATTGTTTTCCATTGATTGCACGATGATAGGTAGAGTAGGATTAGTTTTCTGGACAATCTTAACAAACTTTGCTCCAGCTTCCGGATCAAGAATACCCCCCTTTGGATAGCGTACATCTGAAATCACTGCAAGTAGGTTATTCTTATACCGGCGGTATAGTTCAGTAGCTTCCTCGAAGGTAGAGGCTAACAGGATTTTTGGGCGTGAACGCATTCTGATAAGACGCAATTCATCAGTGTACTCATTTTTCATCAACTTTTGGGTCGTATTGATAATGATACTGTAAAACATAGGCAGAAAAATGGAATAAAATATTGGGGAATCTTCCACCACAATGATAGCTCTTGCCCCGCCTTTTAAAATATCACGGGGAGCATTCATGCTATCTTCAATATATTTTACAATGGCAGTAAAAATACTGGAATCCCCAAACCAAATAAAGGCTTTATCAATTCCCTCAGTATTTTCTACTCTTTGAGTGGCCCAATCGAATTCCCGGCGGTTAGAAGCTAGCATAATCACAGGAACGGATGAGTATTTCTTTTTTATCTTCCTTCCCAGCTTAAACGGATCCATATCTGAGATACGTGTCATGGTGATCACCAGGTCATAGTGACGAGCTCTAAGTTTCCTAAGAGCATGATCAGCAGTTGAAACTCTGGTGATACGTGGGGCGCTTGAGAGGTTCATATCCTGATATTCAGTGAAGATCATTTCACCCAGACGACCATCCTCCTCAAGTTTGAAAGCATCATACAAGCTTGAGATGAGTAATATCTCATGCACACGATGCTGCATCATATCACGGAAGCCTGGTCGTTGCTTCATGGTAAGAACCGATTTGAACATGGTTTAAAGTAATTCATATCGGGGCATTAAAAACGGTCATTTAACTTATGTCGGCAGACAATTATGATATTTCAAGGAAAACTAGAGAGCTTGTGTCACTCTGTTTGAAGATTAGTATTTATCCAATGCTAAGATATTAGTGCATGCATCTTGGCACGCTGTTTGTTCATACTAATATGTGATTAAGATGGTCATAAAGATTGGGAGTTCGTGATGAATTTTGGCATTCTCCATGAAAGTCGATTGAATGAAAAACGTGTTTGTTTGACACCAAATGGAACTAAATCACTGGTAAAGCGCGGTCATACTGTATTTGTGGAATCAGGTGCCGGAAACACCAGTGGATTCTCAGATCAGCACTATCTGGACAAAGGAGCTCAGATTGTATTCAGTCCTGAAGAGATCTATGGTCGATCTGATGTTTTACTCAAGATTCTCCCCATAACTGAAGCATCTCTAGACCAGATGCTGGAAGGACAAACGGTATTTACTTTCCAACATTTAACAATAAGCTCCCCACAAGTCTTTAAAGGTTTAATGGAGAAGAAGATCACTCTAATCGGAATGGAGATCGTTGAAGAGGAGGATGGAACCAGACCTATTCTAACTATAATGAGCGAGCTAGCCGGTCAAATGGCTCCCATCATAGCCGGAAATTACCTGGGACGGGATCCTATGGGTCGGGGTGTGCTATTGGGAAGTGTTCCCGGTGTAGCTCCGGCTTCAGTTGTCATTATTGGTGCAGGAACAGTTGGAACAAGTGCTGCCAGAGCCTTTGTTGGAATGGGTGCACAGGTGCATGTTCTGGATAGAAATATTGACCAACTAAGAAAAATTCGAGCTGTGTTAGGTGATCAGGTAACGACTATTTATGCCAATCAAACAGCCATCGAAAAATCTTTAAAATTCGCTGATGTGATCGTTTCAGCCATTCTCAAACGTGGTGCATTGACACCTCATCTGATCACTCGTGAAATGGTCAAACAGATGAAACCATTAGCTGTTTTAATCGATTATTCTGTGGATGAAGGTGGAAGCTGTGAGACCACTCGACCTACACTACTTTCAGATCCGGTGTATGTAGATGAGGGAGTAATTCATTACTGTGTACCCAATATCACATCCGGAATTAATCGTACAGCCTCTATAGCTTTAAGCAATGTCCTTTCAAAATATTTGATTCAAATTGCAGAACTGGGTATTGAAAAAGCCATCAAAGCTTCTTTTAGCCTTCAGAAGGGACTCTACACCTTGAAGGGGCGGAACATGCAACCAGTGCTCAATCGAAGATTTGGAATAAAGATATAATGGCTTGGACTGATCAATACAGATCGCGTATCGGAACGCCGGAAGAGGCGATGAATCTGATCAAATCTCACGATTCGGTTTACTTACACGCCGGTGCTGCTACACCGCAGATATTTGTGGATGCCTTTAGCAAAAGAGCCATGGAACTGGAGGGGGTGACCATTAGTCATATCCTTTCCCTGGGGGATGCAAAATACGTTACACCTGAAATGGAAGGCCATGTGCGACTGAACTCTCTATTTACCGGTGTTAATGTCCGAGAAGCTGTAAATGCCGGCAGGGCTGACTGGACCCCCATATTCTTGTCTGAGATTCCGGGATTATTCAAAAATGGATATATCCCGGTTGATGTAGCTATTATCCATATCAGTCCACCGGATCATCATGGTTTTTGCAGTTATGGGGTGAGTACGGATACAACCATTGCGGCCTGCAAGGTTGCTAAGATCATTATTGCCATGGTGAATCAGCAGATGCCTCGTGTACATGGCGATAATTTTATTCATGCGTCCAAACTGGATTTCATTGTGGAGGCAGATGAGCCTCTGTTCCAGGCACCTAAGGTCAAATTATCTGATAGACACATGCAGATCGGGAAGTATATCGCAAGCTTGATCGATGATGGATCTACCCTGCAAATGGGGATTGGAGCTATTCCGGATGCGACTTTGCATTATTTAAAAGAAAAACGCAATCTTGGTATTCATACTGAGATGTTTAGCGATGGAGTGGTTGAACTTGTTGAATCAGGTGTAATAAATGGGGAAGAAAAGACCCTTCATCCCGGCAAAGTGGTATCCAGCATAGTTATGGGATCACAGCATGTATATGATTTCATCCACGAAAATCCGTTTATGGAGTTTCATCCCACTGATTATGTAAATGATCCCTACATTATTGCACAAAACAGCAAGATGGTAGCCATCAATTCTTCCATTGAGATTGACCTCACCGGTCAGGTCTGCTCAGATTCTATGGGACGGACGAACTGGTCCGGAATCGGAGGACAGGTGGATTTCATGCGTGGAGCTTCCCGAAGTCCAGGTGGAGTGCCAATTATTGCCATGCCAGCTACTGCCCAAAAGGGAACTCAGTCTCGCATTGTGCTTGATCTGAAATCCGGAGCTGCTGTTACCACCAGTCGTGGTGATGTACACTACATTGTGACTGAATTTGGTATCGCTCACTTGCATGGTAAAACATTGAGACAGAGGGCTAAGGCGCTCATTGAGATCGCTCATCCTGATTTCCGGGACGAGCTGGAACGCCAATCCTTTGAAAGCAAATTATTACATTGAGGAGTATACCGATTATTGATGCGGCAAATGCCACTAATCGTCTTTGCGAGGGAAGTATGACCGAAGCAATCTCGGATTTGAGATTGCCACGTCCTGTCGGACTCACGAAGACACACACATTAAGCTCTAATCCTATACACAATTGGTATAAAAAAAGAAGATACGATATGGATCTTAGGAGGTTCTGAATATGGCAAAAGCCCGTGGACTCGTTGCAGTAAATGTTGAGGAATGCAAAGGATGCAATCTTTGTGTCGTAGCATGTCCTGTTGACGTTCTGCATCTGGCAGATAGTTTTAATACTCACGGATATTCTCCGGCTGAATATGATGGTGAAGGTTGTACGGGTTGTGGTGTATGTTATTATGCATGTCCCGAACCGGGAGCGATCACCGTTTACAAGAATTGGGAAGAGGCACAGGAAGCATATATCTGTCAGACTAAACAAGTTCAGAGTAAGCTAATATTGGTGGACTCAGTCAAGGGCATAGCCAAGTGCGAAGCTTGTGGTCAAGACGTGATCCTGAGCAATTTTAGTAACTTAAGTTTTGCGGAGTAGAAATGGCTAAACAATTTGTAAAAGGAAATGAAGCGATCGTCAAGGGTGCTATTTTGGCCGGTTGTCGCGCTTATTATGGATATCCTATCACTCCGGCTAGTGAGATTGCCCAAACCGCAGCATTGTTTATGCCTTTGGTAGGAGGGACCTTTCTCCAGGCTGAGAGTGAGATCGCAGCGATCAATATGGTTTATGGTGCATCGGGAACCGGTATCCGGGCCATGACTGCCAGCTCGAGCCCCGGGTTTAGCTTAAAGCAGGAAGGGTTGTCATATCTGGCGGGTGCTGAATTGCCCTGCGTAGTGGTGAATATTATGCGTGGTGGTCCCGGTTTGGGTAATATTGCTCCTGAACAAAGTGATTACAATCAGGCCGTCAAAGGAGGAGGTCATGGGAATTATAAGACTATAGTGCTTGCTCCTAATTCTGCCCAGGAAATGTGCGATTTAACCATGCTGGCTTTTGAATTGTCTGATAAATATCGTAATCCCGCAGTAGTTTTGGCTGACGGATTCATTGGTCAAATGATGGAGCCGGTGGATTTTCCGGAACCGGTCACTGAATTTGCTGAAAAGACCTGGGCTGTCCGAGGTGTGGATAGAGATCGTATGAATCTGGTGAGTTCCATTGAACTTGATCCGGATGACCTGGAACGTCACAACCAGAAATTGCAGAGTAAATACGAGATCATTGAAAATAATGAAACACGTTATGAAGAATATCTGTTAGATGATGCCGAATTTGTAGTAGTTGGCTATGGTATTGTATCCAGATTGGTTCACACAGCCATAAATCAATTAAGAGATGAGGGTGTCAAGGTTGGTATGCTGCGTCCCATTACCCTTATGCCATATCCAAGCAAACGGCTGGCCGAATTAGCAGCCCTGGAGCAGGTTAAGGCGTTTAGTGTCATCGAATTAAGCAACGGACAGATGGTTGATGATGTGCGCCTGGCTGTGAATGGTGCAAAACCAGTTGAATTTTTTGGTCGGATGGGTGGAAACGTGCCATCCATTAAAGAATTGGTACATGAGATCAAACGGATGATGAGGGTGCTATGAGTGTCAAAATATTAGGAAAATCCAAAGGTTTCTACGACACCTATGAACGCCGTCCCGGAAACAATAAAAAACAAACCCATTATTGTCCGGGATGTGGTCATGGTATTCTCCATAAAATGATTGCTGAAGCTCTGGTCGATTTTGATGTTGCTGAAAATATGGTGTTCATTAGTCCTGTTGGCTGTAGTGTGTTTGCCTATTACTATTTCAATGCTGGAAACATCCAGGCTGCTCATGGGCGTGCTCCTGCAGTAGCTACCGGCGTAAAGCGGGCTTTGCCTGAGTCAATCGTCATCTCCTATCAGGGGGATGGTGATCTGGCTGCAATTGGTGGAAATGAGATTCTCCATGCGGCTAATCGGGGAGAATCTATAACAGTTTTCTTTGTGAATAATGCAATTTACGGTATGACAGGGGGCCAAATGGCTCCGACAACGCTAATCGGTCAAAAAACCACTACAACACCGTATGGGCGTACTTTGCAGAATGAGGGCTATCCCATTAAGATGGCTGAGATCATCGCCAGTTTGGAATCACCGGTTTATGTGGAACGAGTTATGATGGCTGATGTCCGCTCTAAAAATGCTGCTCGGAAGGCTGTAAGAAAGGGCATCAAGAATCAGATCGAGAAGAAGGGTTTCTCATTTATTGAAGTTCTATCGACCTGTCCCACGGGCTGGAAAATGACTGCTCCTCAATCGGAGGAATGGATCAAGACCACTTTGGTGAAGAATTTCCCCCTGGGTGTGTATAAGGACATTGCTGATGAAGTTGAGCCATTGGATCTAAGTCTAAATTTGGCAACACCTGAGCGCATTCCGAGATTGATCGGCTTGGAGCAGGATAAAATGGAGTTTGATACAGCATCCATGAAGATCGCTGCTGAAATTGATCAGGAGATCAAGATAGCCGGATTTGGGGGACAGGGAGTTCTGTCATTAGGTGTGTGGTTAAGTGAGATTGGTATGCGCGAAGACCTGGATGTTAGTTGGATTCCATCCTATGGACCGGAGATGCGTGGTGGAACGGCCAACTGCCATGTGAAATTGTCTCATAACAGTATTGGTTCGCCTTTAGTGACCCATCCCACTGTTCTGGTTGCAATGAACAGGCCTTCCTTAGATAAATTTGAGGATGATGTGGTCGAGGGAGGAGCCATTGTTTGGGATAGTGCCCTGATCGATATTGGGCCCAAGCGTAAGGATATCAGGAGTATACCGGTCCCGGCAACCAAGATTGCCAGTGATTTTGGAAATACTAAAGTTTCCAACGTAGTACTCTTGGGTGTGTTAGCCGGTTTTTCAGATTTTCTTGATCCTTTAGTGGTTCAGCAGGTTCTTCCGATTATCTTTAAGAAGAAACATCTCTTAGAGATCAATCTGAAGGCTTTTCAGAAAGGTCTGGAACTGGGGAGGGAACTAAAGAATTGAAAACTGAAAATTGAAATATTGTTAAACTGAGCAGTGGGATATTGGGTATAGATTGTAAATGCAGGAAACGAATTAATTAGTAAAAGAGCTTAAGGCGTGGAGATATCTTCAGCTTTTAACATTTGATAAAATATCTCTGCGTTCTCTGTGCTCTCTGTGGTTAGTTGAAAACAGAAAAGGAGACCACAAATGCAGTTTACCAAGATTCTAGTACCAACCGATTTCTCGGAATCAGCCATGTATGCATTACCCTTTGCCGTTGATCTGGCCCGTAAATACACAGCAAGCCTACATATTTTGCATGTGGTTGAGCCAATTGTTGCTCCAGTTGACTTTGCCTGGGGGACATACAGTTATCCGGATATTGAAAAACAATTGAGTGGTTATGTAGAGAAGTCTCTTGCAAAGATCATTCAGGACCAAATTCCCGGAGAGATCGAGACTAAAACTACCAATCTGCATGGGAAGCCCTGGCGGGAAATTGTTGCCTTTGCCAAAGACCAAAACATGGATCTGATCGTTATGGCTACTCATGGGTTAAGCGGGCTTAGTCATGCACTATATGGCTCTACTTCTGAAAAGGTGATCAGGAAAGCCCACTGTCCGGTTCTTACCGTGCGCCACCCCGATGTTAAGTTCGAGATGCCTTAGTTCGTCTTGGGAGATAGCACAGCAGGCAACACCTAATACGGAAAGTACTTAAACAGTCACTTTATGTGTTAAATATGTTATCCACATATAATATTTACTTGATGATGATTCTGTAATACGCTGATACACAGCAAGATAGGCTATGTACTTCTAGCTGCAACTCATGAAAAACGATCAAACATAGCTATGATTCTGTTCAGGGTTCAGAATGAATAAAACACAAATGAGTTTAGCAATTTGAGACCTTTATTTTATCTTCTTTGAAATGAATGTCTCTCAAAATGAAAAGCAAACACTTGAGCTCATTTCAAGCTTGGAATATGTCTATCAATTAAAAATTATTCCACGAAGTGGTTGGGTTCAATCCGGTATTCCCAGGTCTGAAGTTGAATCTATTGCCTCCCATAGTTATGGGATGTCCATTCTGATCCTTTATCTTAGGTCAGAGTTACTGTCAAATGGGATTAATGTAGAACGTGCACTAAGTATGGCTCTGATTCATGATATAGCAGAAGCCATAGTAGGTGATATCACACCCAAAGATAGTATTGCTGATATGGATAAGCATGCAGCTGAAGCAGATGCGTTTTTACAAATCATTAGCGGTATTCAAGAAGGTGATTCCTTCTATGCTCTGTGGCAAGAATTTGAAATGGGTCAGTCGCCGGAAGCACAGCTTGTCAAGCGAATGGATAAGCTTGATATGTTGATCCAGGCATACATATATGAGAAACATTACAAAATGAGACTTGATTCCTTTTGGGAAGGAATGGATGATCTCTTTATGAATAGTGAATCAGAATCGTTATACAATCATTTGCAATTGAATAGATATGAAATTGAAGGAAATCAGGAATGAGGATATTTGTATTTGTTAAACTCGTATTGGTGACCCTCCTGGTCATCAGTCCACTTTTTGCTGAAGAAGTCCTGCAGGCAGGTGAAGAGCACGCACCTGAGCAGGTCATGAGTCACGATCAGGATACTCACAGGGAAGACCAGAATGATCATGATAGTGCTTTGCCGCCTATTTGGCTGGTGGCTCCATTTATCATTTTATTGATCATGATAGCTACAGGACCGCTGTTCTTTCCTCATCTTTGGGAGCACCATTATCCAAAGATCGCCATGACACTGGGAACTATTGTAGCACTGTACTATGGTTTTGCCATGGATCATGGGGTGCACAATCTCCTGCACACGCTGGAAGAATACATATCATTTATAGCTTTACTTACAGCTCTGTTTGTAGCATCTGGCGGAATTCTCATCAAATTCAATACAACGGGTAAACCTCTTGCAAATGCAGCAATCCTATTGGGTGGCGCTGTCCTTTCCAATCTGATCGGAACTACCGGTGCATCCATGTTGTTGATCCGTCCATTCATGCGTTTAAATGAGGATCGCTTAAAACCCTTTCACGTCATATTTTTTATCTTTGTCGTAAGTAATATTGGAGGAGGACTTACTCCCATTGGTGATCCACCATTATTTTTAGGTTTTCTTAAGGGAGTTCCTTTCTTTTGGGTTATCAGTAATGTCTGGCATATCTGGTTAGTAACGGTTCTAGCCGTGGTTGGTGTGTTTATCGCTTTTGATATGCGGGTTCCCAGCGGCAGTGCTCCTTCTGGTGAAGGTAAAGTTGTTGAAGTTATCGGTTCTAAGAATTTCCTGTACCTGGGTGTTGTAATACTATCAGTATTTATGGATCCTGCTGTCATCGAAGGCTTTCCCAGCCTGCAGAAGATGCTCCATGTACCTTTTGGTATTCGGGAGATCATCATGTTCACTGTGGCATATCTGGCCTATCGGAATGGTAATAAAGAAGCCTTACGCGGGAATGAGTTCAACTTTGAGCCCATTAAGGAAGTGGCTTACCTGTTTGTTGGGATTTTTGCCACGATGATCCCGGCCTTACAACTTATCGGAGCTTATGCCAGAGATCATGCTGCTGAATTTACGGTGACCCGTTTTTACTGGTTTACCGGCTCTCTATCCGGTGTGTTGGACAATGCGCCGACCTATTTGAATTTTCTGGCTGGATCTTTGGGTAAATTCGGGCTTGATATGGGGAATCTTAGTGATGTTCAACATTTTGCTGCCGGTACTCCTTCTCCAGTATCAGGAGATGCTGGATCTGTAGTATATTTAATGGCAATTTCAATTGCTGCAGTGTTTTTCGGCGCCATGACTTATATTGGTAATGCTCCCAATTTCATGGTGAAGAATATTGCAGAACAAGCCGGTGTAGACGTTCCCAGTTTTCTGGGGTATGTATTTAAGTATTCACTCCCCATCCTGCTGCCGATCTTTCTGATCGTCTGGTGGGTTTTCTTTAACCTTTAAATTGGCAAGATTAGGAGATTTACAATGTGTAAAACAATTCGTCAAGCTATTGAGGCCGAAGATAGAGGCTTCCTGATCAAGAATTCAATATTTCTACCCTTTCATATGGAACTTTTAAGTGTTTGGATTGGGAAAGATATGTCTTTGCTCTCCCAACCGGATTTGCTAACGGATTTCTGTGACCAAAAGGGTGATATTCACATTCGTGAAGGAGACAGTTATACCAATTTGATCTTTGTTCATCACAAGGAACTAAAGAAAGAATACGGCCATCATAAAGGTCATATCATTCTTTACGTGACTGAAAAAGGGGCTGATATCTTTGACATGGACAGACGCCACTACGTTAAACTTGCTTTCCATGTCGATACTAACGATGTTTGTATGGAGCTGATCGACAATCCATTCGATCTTTAATCCGATAAATAGGCATACACATGGGGCAATTTGACATAATCAGTGGTTCTATTGCTATATATCTGTTGATATCCGGCTTGCTTATGAAATGGCTTGGTGTGCGTATTTCTGCCAGTCGTCAACATCAGCTTGCCTTTGCAACCATATTCCTGCTGATTATTAGCATATTTCCCCAACTAGGTTTGCCCATGGTGGCTCCCGGTATCATATTCAGTTTGGGAATGATGCTGTTTGCACTCCACCTCAGTGCTTATTATTCCGGCACACCAAAAAATTCCGCTCGGCTCTATGCGGTCATCCTCTTTTTATCAGCACTGGTCCTGGCCCAATTAGCACATCCCATTTTTCAGGAGCTAGCTTTTGGAAGATTCATCATGATGGGTGGGATATGGCTTCTGCTGCTCGAGTTGGAACATATTATTTCCACAGTGTCATATACTCATTCCCGTGTTGAACGCAATTTTCTCTGGGTCTGGTTTCTAAGTAGTAGTTTAAGTTTTGTGGAAGTGCAAATACAGATTCTCCCAGATCTGTTATTCCTGGTTTTGTTGCTTACCCATATGGAAAAACGCTGGCCCCGTCAGAGCATTCCTGCACCGATCATTGCTTTATACGCAATTCTTTTTGTGTGGCATGCTCATTTTCTGGTGCCTGTGATTCCAGGTCAGCAAACTCTCACTCATACTGGAGGATTGATTCCTTACTCACAAATGGCCCTGGTTGCTTTACTGGGATTTGGAATTCTTTTATGGTCGAGTAGATCCCCAAGCCTTACTAAAAAGTACTTGTATTTGTTTATTGCTCAAGAGATCCTGATTCTCGGTCTAAGGATCGAGAATATGTTTGAGCCCTCTCAAGAGCTTATCGGTTTACTCAGGTTATTGCTGTTTATTGCTCTGATCGGGCTATTTGTCATGGTTGAATCAAAAGAGGGAAATGGGCTGGATCAACAACTGCTTAAGGGCTTACGATGGGAAAGACCGCGATTTACCCTGGGTCTGATCATTGTAGCTGTGTTTCTGGCACTGTATCCTTTGATCTATATTGGGGAAAATCAGCTCTTAACGAATATTTTACTGGTTGCCTTAGGTGTAATCGGTTTCTATTGGGTTACAGATCTTTACCGGATCAGTGCCCAAAAGGTGGAACGGGATTTTCGAATCTTGCGACCCTCACTATCTATATGGTCAACCGTCGTGTTTACTATATTATGGGCTGCAGTTACTGTTTTAGAATTATTGATCAGACACAGTCTGAGTTGAAAATATTAATACCTTGGGATAAGCAATAATGAGACTGACTAAAATATACACGCGAACAGGAGATCAGGGAACAACCAGGCTGGCCAACGGTGAAGAAATTTCAAAAGATTCAGATCGGGTTAATGCTTATGGCGAGATCGACGAACTCAACAGTGTAATTGGTGTCATCATTGCCGGGAAACTCTCCCAAGTTGTGTCTGACCTGCTTTCAGATATTCAGCACCATCTTTTTGATGTGGGTGGAGAGTTAGCCTCTGCCGGAATGATCAAAGAAATGGTATCTGAAGACATGATCACTGGTCTGGAAAATGAAATAGATAATTTGAACACTGATCTTCCTGCATTGGAAGAATTTATTCTGCCCGGTGGCACCTCAGCAGCGGCAGATTTGCATCTGGCTCGTACGGTTTGTCGCAGGGCTGAACGCAGTATCATATCCCTCAGTCAGACAGAGAAAGTTGCTCCAGAGATCATCAAGTACGTGAATCGTCTATCTGATCTGTTATTTGTGATGGCTCGCTTCGAAAATCATAGCAACGGCAACCACGAGATATACTGGAAAAATCCGCGTCATTAGAGGAACACAAGTTCTCGACCAGTCACAAAAGCATATCCCATGATCTCCTCATCGATAAAATGGGATATACTCTCAAACCTTGATTCTAGATAATTATGGTCATTTGATACCATGGCAATGGCTAAAGTGGCTCTCTGCCATTTGTCCATGTGCCCAACTTCAGCAACAGAGATATTATAGCGCGAACGTAAACGATCCTTCAAGCTTTTGATCACACTGCGTTTTTGCTTCAGACTTTGAGCAGCAGGGAGATGTAACTCAAGCTGTAGTAGTCCAGTTATATTTTCCCCCTTAGTTTTCTTAGATTCCAATCCGAATAGAGATAGTACTCATGTCAAAGGCAATCTGGAAGCGAGTCCAATCGGTTTCCAGTTGACCAGACTCCAGACGTATGGGAGTATATACAAGTTGAAATGGACCGGATTTCAAAACCGGAGAAATGCTGCCAATGGCCTGAAACTTCTCATCATTCTGGTCAAGTATCATGCCTGCCCCTGTTAGTATGCTCAGGCTTTCCAGCTTTGGAATATCCACTCTCAGTTTGGCGCCCAGAAGTCCCATTGTACTGGGAATCAGACCTGTATCGTCAGAGTATAGATATCCGGGAATGGTATATTGGTTAGGAAATAACAGCAAGTGTCCCATTGTATACCAGGCATCATTTCGTGAGAGAACTAACTTATTATTATTAAACTTGGGATCCATATCTGTTGACAGATAAAACCTTTCATGTCGTGGTAAATCACCAATGGCGTAGCCTGCAAAAAGGGTGGATCGAATGGATCCTTTTCCTGAGTACTTTATCCGGTACTTAAAGTGAGATTGGAACTTTGCAAAGGATTTGCCATTATCCCGAATTCCCAGGGAACCTTTAAATTCAACTTCACGGTTCCATAGGGTTCTGCGACTTTCTTTGGTATAGCTAAGCGTTGTTTTCAGAAGCTGTCCGGCTTCCCAAACCTGCTGATCCAGATAGCGAATAGTATCATTATTCACTACAATCTCTCCATTTGAAAGATCCTGAGCAAATAGAGCAATTTTCCATTCTCTTTTGTTATCTGATAGGAAAAGGTCACGTTTGCGGAAAGTGCTGCTTACTTCAGCCAATTGGTAATGCCAATCATGAGCGATACGTGAATGAAGCTTAATTTCCTTACCTCTCTGAGGGAATAGCTTTTTACCGGCTGAGGCGACAAATCCTGTTGTCTGCGAAATGGCACCGTAAAATGTCCGCAAGTACCAGTCTGTGCCCCAGGGCATAAAATTCTTGTGGGTTAGAATCAGACCGGGTGTGATGCGATCTACAGAATCGTACCAGATATAGGGGATCATGGTTACCACATAATCAGCCTGAGGATTAAGGGCCAGTTTCATCAGGTCAAAATCAAGGTTTAGCTTTTTATCATTATTCCTACGATCCATATCCAATAGCACCAGATCTGGATCAAGAACAACATTTTGAACAGGGAATTCTGTAGTAATCAGGAAAACATCATGCTCACCGGTAGGGTGGACCCAGGCAGTTTTACTTTCACTTTCACCAGAACCACTCAGACCAATTGGCAGCGGTGGTGTGAAATCACCATGGTTATTGACTTGAACTGTTGTTTCATAGGTATTGCCGCGTGGAACACTGGTGAAATCATCAAGTGCATAATCAATTTTTCCCGTTGAGCCTAACATATCATCAAAATACCATGAAAGGTCTTCACCGCTGACTTCTTCGAATACTTGTCGAATATCTTCGGGTTGAGGATGCTTGTAAGCCCAGCGGCGAAAATATTCATGCCAGATAGAATCCATGAAGGCTTCACCAAAATAGGCATCAAGTGATTCAGTCGATAAGGACGCTTTTTTATAGACCATCATCCCGTAATTGAAATCAGAAAAGGCTTCACTATGCAGGTTTGGTGCTTGATCCAGTTTAGCTCCGGCACTTAAATAATAGGATAAGTCTTCTATTGCACTTTTAGTGAGATCCTTCAAGAAGATTTCGAGCAAAGGAAGCCAAACCGGTTTTTTCCCATGATGGGCAAGCATGCTGTCATCGCTATATTTGTTAGCCCAATAACGGTTTTCAGCATAGGAATTTAGCCCTTCATCCATCCAGGGGTAATCACGCTCATTACTGGC
>JAUVKO010000238.1 GCA_030596225.1 Fidelibacterota bacterium | reverse complement strand
AAAGGATCAATGACTTAATGAAAATATTAGAAATTATAAATCTGCCGGTAGGAGTTGCCATTCGCTGGGACGATGGTGAAGAAGCACTTATCGATTTTCATAAATTGCGAGATGCTTGTCCATGTGCCAATTGCTCAGGGGAGAGTGATCTCTTTGGTAACAAAACCTTTGGTATTAAAGTGATAAAATCAGATAAAACCTATCAATTAGAGTCCTTTAATTGGGTGGGTCACTATGCTATCCAATTTACCTGGGCTGACCGGCATGATGCAGGTATTTATACGCTAAAATTGTTGAAAGACTTAGGCAAAGAAGATAAAAGTGAGGAAGCTTCCTAAGCAAATGATGACAACATTGATCATTCTGGGTGTAATTGCAGGGATCATCTATGTTTTGGTCCAAAAAAATCGAATGAAAGAGAAAGAAACCTTCAGGAGAGAAAAATGGTAGCATGGTATAGCACGGAGACCGTAGCTGGAAAAGAAATATCGGCTCATTTGGGCGTTGCAACAGGCAGTACAATTCGTGCCCGGAATATAGGGAAAGATATTGTGGCTGGACTGCGAACAATCGTTGGTGGTGAAGTTCCGGAATACACTGAAATGATGGCTCATGCACGCAACCAGGCAATCGAAAGAATGCAACAAAAAGCTGCTGATATGGGAGCTGATGCCATAGTTAACGTTCGTTTCTCAACAGCAATGATCATGCAGGGTACTGCAGAGGTCATGGTTTTTGGAACCGCTGTAAAATTCAAATAAATTTGATTTGATTCAAGCACCAGACCTCGATCAGCTTATCAAAATGGTATCCGAAAAACGTTTGGATACTATTAAGCGAGTGGTGAATCACCGTCAGCTTGACCTAACCCTGGTCATCGAAAATATTCATGACTCCCATAATGTAGGAGCCATTTTCCGCTCAGCTGATGCTGTTGGAATTGATGAGGTCCAACTTCTGTATACAAAAGAAAATTTTCCTGCTCTCCATCCTAAAGTGACCGCTTCAGGAGGGAAATGGGTCAAGCAGAATAAATATACTGACTCTGCAAAATTAGCCCGCGATCTGAAGGCGAGAGGGTTCAATCTTTATACCACACATCTCACGTCTGAAGCTGTATCCATTCATGATATTGATTGGACACTTCCCTCGGCTATTATACTGGGGAATGAGAATCGGGGAGTGTCATCAGAGATGTCAGATCTGTCTGACAAAAATATCCAAATTCCCATGTTTGGTATGGTGGAAAGTCTGAATGTCTCAGTAGCAACAGCAGTAATTCTATTTGAAGCCTGTCGACAGCGTATTGCTGCCGGGAAATATCCAAATCCAGATTTGGATCCTGAATGGCTTGAGCAGATGACCCGTGATTGGATTAGCATTAACCGTCCCGGTCACTAGTGTATAGAAGTTATAATACCTATCTTAGATGCAGGTAGCTGATAATTATCGAAAGAGGAATCTGATATTGAAAAATGGTAAGTCCACTACTGGATCAGGACAGGGTCCTCTTGTGAATCAATTCATTATTTTTGTCTCAATTCTGATGAGTGTCACCTTGTTACTGGCTGAGACCAATGAAGAAATTAAAAATATAACATCATTTGGAACAATAGCATACATATCATCTGAAAATGGTAGAGATGCTATAATTCTTCGCCAGGGTAATGAGGATATGACTGTTTATGTATGCTCTGGCGAAAACGAGATCATCCTGACGCCCAAGGTCACTATCGATGGAAAATATATCAGCTTTCTGGTAGATGATGGAAGCAGTCAAAGAGTTCTGCATCTATTGGGACCCATCGAGAACTATGTTGGGACCTGGTCGGCCATTGATTCAGTTGTTACAGTGGTAAAGGGAGGTGCTTGGCCAAATTATGGACAGGATCAGATTTTTTATTTATCAATGCAGAATCCTGATACTAATGACTTGACCCTGGCAAGTGATATTTATCAGATACAGGACGGAAAATTTACTCGAATCAATGAAAATGAAGGTTTGGAAAGACACTTGTGGCCCTTGATATCTCCAAATGGGCAACAGCTCCACTATCGCAAAATATCCATCCAAGAAGAGAATATGCATATTGCCCCAAGGGTTAATTCTATCATCTATGACCTGAATTCTCAGACTCAAGAAGTGCATTTGGCAGATCAGAATATTTTTATTGAGCAATGGGCTGCTAATGGAATGATCCTGTATTACTATAAAGTGAATGATGTTGAAAGAACACGTGTGTATTCACTATATGACCCAAAATCGCGTGAGTCTAAAGAGATCTATCAGCATAGTTCTCGCCAGGCCAGGCTTTCACCAGATGCAAGGTTTTTGGCTACTCTAAGGACTTATCCCGCTGGTAGTTCTCAATTTGACATCTTCATTATTAACCTGGAAACACAGCAGGAGATCAATTTGACGCAAACTCCCCAGCGCAGTGAAAGCTTGATCGACTGGATCAAATAATCACAATATTCCATAAATTATTTTTGGTATTAATGATCCCTGGCACTTTCCTGGCGACATTCAACTATTAAGCACATAAAGCCAGCACCAAGCCCAAATATCATGCGCATTAACCTTGAGAAATAAGTACCTTAAACTATATTGCGTGGCTCGTTTGAACAGGCATTATTAATGACAAGGAACTCACACTGATGAATGCTAAAATCGGAATCATAGCTGAGCATAAACCGGGAGAGGCCCGCATTCCTTTAACTCCCGAGCAGATCCAGCAATTGCATACTGAAAACCCCCAACTATCCATCTCTGTACAAGCTTCTGAACAACGCAAATTTCAAGATGCCGAGTTTAGCTCGAAAGGGATTGATATGCCTGCCGATCTCAGAGCTGCTAATCTGGTTATGGCCGTGAAGGAAATCGCCACCAAGGACATCCACAGTGAGCAAGCTTATTTGTATTTTTCCCATACGATCAAGGGACAGGATTACAACATGCCGATGCTGCAGCACATTCTGGATGTTGGAGCCACCCTGATCGATTATGAATTAATCAGTGATGAGCAAAACAGGCGCTTGGTGTTTTTTGGTCGACATGCGGGTTTGGCCGGAATAGTGAATACACTATGGTCCTACGGTGAACGCCAGAAAGCACTAGGAATTGAAAGTCCCTTCTTAAAGATCAAACAGGCTCAGGACTATAAGGATCTGAATGAGATCAAATCATCTCTAAAAGAACTTGCTCCAGAGATTACAGAATGGCTTTCAGATAAACCTGCGTTGGTTGTGGGCATCACCGGTTATGGTAATGTGGCAAGGGGAGTTCAAGAGATCTTGGATATTCTGCCCTTATTAGAAATTTCTGCTGATGAGCTTCTCATTGCTAATCTTGCCGAATATCAAGGAAAGTTGGTCAAAGTTGTCTTCAAGGAAGTAGATATGTTTACTCCTAGAGATCCCTCTAATAATTTTGAACTACAGGATTATTTTGACCACCCTGAAAAATACTGCTCCAAATTCAACACTTACATAAGCAAACTGAATGTTCTGCTGAACTGCATTTACTGGAATACAAAATATACCAGACTAATTACGCTGGATGAGATAAAAACT
>JAUVKO010000235.1 GCA_030596225.1 Fidelibacterota bacterium | reverse complement strand
ACCCAGGGTGATGCCTGAGATCAACGCATTACTATCTAAAGTGGACATGACTGTGGCAAGTATCCCTACAAAAAAGAGTCCCTGAAGACCAATAGGCAAAACAGATTGACCCAGAACAAGGAAAGCTTGTGAAGGTGTGGTATCCGAGGGAAGAAATGAAAAAGCATAGAGTCCGGTGAGAGTGGTCATAAGGTCAAAAATAAACCAGAATAAGACTGCCACCAAAATTCCACGTTTAGCTACATGAGGGGTAGTCGTTGCATATACGCGCTGATGAAATCCGGGGTCAACCAGCGTCCATGATCCTATAAAGAACCATACAATAATGTATCCAACACTATTACCACCGGTGAATGACCGATGCGAGGGTGGGAGAGAGTTCCACAGTGCCACAGGCCCCATATAGTTAAATGACAATACGACCAGGATAACAAAAAAGCCCAGGAACATAAGCAGGAATTGAATTCTGTCAGTATGCACTACAGAAGCGAAGCCCCCTCTAAATATGTAAAACAGAGAGAAAAGAGTACCTATGACAATACTAAGCTGTAGTGGTATCCTCAGGAAAAAGTTCAATAATAATCCCAGGGTCAAGATGTAGGGAGCAGGACTTGCCAACAACAACACCCAGAGCGAGGCTAGTCTGCCAGCTCTTTTACCATAGTCGTTGACAATGATCTCAGGAAGAGAACTCACCTGGAGCCTGCGTGCACGCTTAGCTACCAATAACGCAAACCCTATTCCAAAGACATAATAGGGCAAGCCAAAGATGACCCAATTTGAAATACCGTAAGTCGTGCTGAATTCGCTTACGCCGAGTATGCCACCATACCAGGTTGAAACTAAGGTCATTACGAAAGCGGGGAGAGAAAGCTTACGCCCCATGAGTATGTATTCTGAAGCATTACTTTTATTGGATTTAATGAATCCGACAAAGAATACTGCTATTAGATAGAGAGCCAGAATGCCAATATCTACCCAATGTAATATCATAGATGATTCTTATATTCTACTGATACACAGCAAGATACACACACCCTGAAACAATAGTGAACTTTGGGTCATTTACATTTGCGACATTACTTTGACTGATCAATCCATCCTTGGAATTCACGCCACATATTTCCCATTTCATCCCCTTGGAATGCAACCCGGTAAACTCAGATACAGCAATGACACTTATTACAGTGCCTTCTTCAATATTTACTGTGGCTCCTGAATTGGGTGTAATTCTAATAATGGTTTCAAGTTTAGAATTTCTATTTTTCATATCATCATTTTTAATGGTAATATTTACACTGGGATCAATAGCAGCGCATATCTGTAGATTGTTGATCAGGTGATCCGTACGACCACCTGTGGCCCCCAGAAGAGTCAAATGTTCAGGTTGATAGTGTTCAAATACATAAGTCAGCGCTTTTTGCAGATCCGTGAAATTTTGGTCTTGACGTTTTATAATATTTACTGACTCTATAAATTCCTGTTCGATAGAGTCAAAATCACCGATGATCAGATCAGGTTGAAGCTTTGCTTGGCGAAACACATTTGCCCCGCCATCTACTGCAATTGTGATATCTGCTAGTGTCATCTCTGAAATAAGAAGATCTAATCCAGGTGGGGAACCAGCTAATATGAGTAGAATATTCACAGCTTTTTAATACTTAAAATAACTTTTTCCGATGAATTCACGCAGAATGGATGTTCCTGGAACATGGCGGTCCGGGATAGAATGAAATAATGATAGCAAGGTAATCAGCCGATCACGAATTGTATTCTTTTTAGCTGAACGGAGTAAAGGCAGTGCATATCTTTTTAAAATGGAAAGTTCATAGATCAGTGCCGAATTAAACATCATGTCAGCTTGCTCCTGAAAGGGGAAAATATTCATCAACTCCCCATGTCTTACAGAATTCCAGCGACTTATCGTATCATCTGCACTGTAGCCCCGGTATCTATGATCTCTCACTATCCTGCGAATAAGACGTCCATCTGAGGTCGAGACCGGATGTGTATTATCAATATTAAGCTGGGTTAAGGCGCTGATATACACTCGGTAATAGCTATTATCAGGCATGCCGGCATGAATGAGCGGATTTAAACCATGAATGCCCTCAAAGATCAAAACTTCATCCTTATTTAGCCGCATAGTGTCATTAAGGATCTCCTGTTTGCCTGCTACAAAATTATAGCTGCGTTTATAAACAGGCAATGCCTTGATCATATTATTGATATCCTGCTGTAAAGCAGTCAAATCAAGACAATCAACATTTTCAAAGTCCAGAGTGCCATCAGACTGGGGTGTGATCATATCTCTATCAAGAAAGTAATTATCCATTGATAAATAGCGTGACCGAATTCCATTGACTGCGAGATGAATTGCCAAGCGTTTTGTAAAAGTAGTTTTACCTGAAGAGGAGGGACCAGCAACAAAAATGACCCGTACTCCAGTTCGGGCAGCGATATCATCAGCAAGAGCAGCAATTTTCTTTTCCTGCAAACCTTCTGCCACCCAGATCATTTGTTTAAAGCCCATATCCATAATCTGTTTATTCAGATCAGGAATTGAAGAGACTTTAAGTATGCGACCCCATTTCTCATGCTCCTTCATCATCTTAAACAGTTTTGGAGTATCGCTAAAGGCATCAACTTCACTACCATTTTCTCCAATCCGCAGTAAGAAACCTCTGTCATAGGGAATCAGGGCATATTCCGGTAAGTCTGAAAGATCCAGATTGGTAAACTCATAGGATGCTGAAAGATGTTTATCCAGAATGAGAACAGGTGGGCGTACCGTATGAATTCTAGGTGTTCGTAGATGTTTCCAGTCATCAGCCTTGGCAGCACGAATCTTGATCCGCTTATTATCGCGTTGCAATTCATTCATTCGAACTGCTATGGCATTCAGCTCTTTCTGCATAAGACCATTTTGTCCTTTCAGAATGCAGTAGTAACCATCGCCGAAAGAATGGTCAATAATGAGCTTCTTCTGCTGCCCATGGATACATTTGATAGCAGAGGACAGTAAGAAGATGACGGCCCGTGTTTTATGGCGATATGATTCGAACTTGTCACTCATCGTTCACCGGTTTTTTTAATAATGTGATAGCCAAATTGTGTGGACACCGGTTTAGACGGGCGATTACGAGGCATTTTACGAACAGCTTCTTCGAAAGGTTTAACCATTTGACCCGTGCCAAACCAGCCCAAATCTCCTCCTTTTGACTTGCTGGGGCAGGTAGAATATTCTTTTGCTAATTGTTCAAACCTGGCACCCTTTTGAATGCGCTTATATAGCTCTCCGGCTAAAGTTTTGTTTTTAACTAATATATGACTGGCTCTCCACTCCACGATATCTCCTTAATACTGCATCTTTATGGGTCGTGAAGATAGGGTTTCTAAGCTGTGAATCAAGTAAACCATATTTGATCTAACTTTTAGAATATGATTAACAGGATTCACTTTTCTCATGAGTATCATGTAAACCCATAAATAATTTTACTTAACCAGATCGTTCACTTTTTATCGTTGAGTTTAGCGCTAATAAGACCAAATTGCACCATAAGCCATTTTAAAGTAATAATGGGGATGAATTGTTTGATGATTGAGCTCCTC
>JAUVKO010000157.1 GCA_030596225.1 Fidelibacterota bacterium | reverse complement strand
GCTCCATCGGATATCTGCTCAGTGTAGACTGCGTCCCGCACCAATCCGGCTAAAAGCGGATGTGCAGCCAATTTATGGTTTGCTGATAAGAGAGTGGTGGGTTGGATCAAAACAAGAAAGGACTCATGTAGGAGTTTATCCTAGGGATTTAACATAAGAATTGGTATTAAACGTCTGGAACTCTATTGTTATGGCATAACCATGAATAATATGTTTGAATCCACAGCTTGAAATACGTGTTTGTCAGATTAAATTTTGTGCCGTCATTTTTATTGAATTGTCTGGATACATTGAGAGGAGTCTTTTATGGATTTGAAAGCACCAGAGGGAAAACTGGGTGTATTGATTCCAGGGTTAGGCGCAGTTTCAACAACCTTTATCGCCGGAGTTAATGCAATTATTAAAGGTCAGACAGCACCCATCGGCAGTCTTACCCAGATGGGGACAATTCGTCTCGGTAAACGAACCGAAAACCGCATCCCCAAAATAAAAGATTTTATACCTTTGGCTGATTTGAAAGATCTGGTTTTTGGTGCCTGGGACATCTTTGAGGATGATGCATATCGGGCTGCCACTAAAGCCCAGGTACTCACTCCTCAAGATCTGGAACAAGCCCGGTCTACCCTGGAAGCAGTGAAACCAATGAAAGCTGTATTTGATCAGAATTATGTCAAAAACCTGGATGGCCCGCATAAGAAGTCAGCTGCCAACAAAATGATGCTGGCTGAAATGCTTATGGATGACATAAAAGCATTCAGAAAAACTAATCAGACCAGCCGCGAGGTGATGGTATGGTGCGCCAGTACGGAAGTTTACATCGAGGCTGCTGAAGTGCATAGCACGCTGGAAAAACTTGAGCATGGTATGCTCAATAATGATCCGCTCATCGCTCCCAGTATGATCTATGCCTATGCTGCTTTAAAAAGTGGCGTTCCTTTTTTCAACGGTGCCCCCAATTTAACGGTTGATATTCCAGCTCTGATCGAACTGGCAAACCAAACCGGACTCCCTATAGCCGGTAAGGATTTTAAAACAGGTCAAACTTTGATCAAAACGATCTTAGCACCTGGGCTGAAATCCAGAATGCTGGGTGTTGAAGGCTGGTTCTCTACAAATATTCTTGGTAATCGTGATGGTGAGGTGCTTGATGACCCCAGTTCATTTAAAACTAAAGAGGTCTCAAAAAAAGGTGCTCTAGATTATATTTTTCAACCTGATATGTATCCGGAGCTCTATAAGGATTTATACCACAAAGTTCGAATCAATTATTATCCTCCCAGAGGCGATGCCAAAGAGGGTTGGGACAATATTGATATTTTTGGTTGGATGGGATACAAGATGCAGATCAAAGTTGATTTTCTCTGTCGTGATTCAATTCTAGCTGCACCCATTGTTCTGGATCTGGTTCTTTTTGCTGATCTGGCTCTCAGACACAATATGAAGGGCATCCAGGAGTGGCTCTCATTCTATTTCAAATCCCCCATGGTTGCACCTGAACTGTATCCGGAACATGACATATTCATTCAACTCACAAAGCTGAAAAACACACTGCGCTGGATGGCTGGTGAAGAATTGATCACCCATCTTGGGAATGAATATTATGATGATTATGAATAGAAGAGTGAGCTTGAGATGCATCTGAGAAAAGATCTTATTGATGCTTACTACAGGGTGGTGAAAGGCTTGGTTGCCCGATCACCTCTGACTGGATTAAATCCAAATACTATCTCAATCGCTGCTTCTATTATTGGGGTTATATCCGGACTGTTCTTTCTAGGTGGAAGTAGTGCTGTTGCCGGTATTCTACTGCTGCTTAGTGGTATTCTGGATACGCTTGATGGGACGGTAGCTCGCTTGGGTGAACGCACCAGTAAATTTGGTGCTGCTCTTGACTCAAGCCTGGATCGCTATGTTGAAATGTTTGTTTTTATGGGAATATGCTATCATTTCAAAGACAGTCCCATGTTCTTTTGGTCGTTTTTAGCTATCATGGGTTCAATGATGGTCAGTTATGTTAGAGCACGAGCTCAATCATTAGGTGTCAACCAGATTGTAGGATTCATGCAACGTTTTGAAAGATTTGCTATTTTGTCTGCTGGAGCTATTCTGAACCCCTGGGGTATTCGTACCTGGGGTTCAGAAATTGTTTTTGAAATCTCCATCATTATTTTGGCCATAGGAGCAAATTATACTGCTTATCAACGATTGATGATTGTAAAGCAGGCTGAGAAAGACCTTTCTGATTTCTCCTAAAATCATTTCCATATTCTCGGTAATCATTGCCCAATATACGATTGGCAAAAAAGCTGCTTTTCCACTGGGATTAATTCTAGGGATGTCAGCTTATGAAATCACAGTAATTGTACTTATTTGTGAATTTGTATTGATGGCTTTTGTCCATTGTCTTTTTGATCTGTCTTTTAGACGGTTTCGTTGGGCTAATTATTTAAATGAGCGGCTTGAAAAGATGCAGATCCATTTGAAGCAAGGTAAATGGACTTCCCGCCTACTTCAAATCGGCTGGTTAGGTCCATTATTTATTACTGCCTTACCTTTTTCAGGAGGGGTGTGGACGGGAATGGCGCTTTCACATGTGATGACCTTTTCTAATAGACAGACTCTGTGGTCAGTTGGTGCTGGAGCCATATTAGGCTGCTTAATATTTTTACTGGCTGCATTGGGAATCCTGACCATAGTGGAAATTCCAAGTGCTTAACATGCTTGTGGTTTTTTATATGGGAAAAATTGGATTACGGAATTTGGTGTGAAAATGAAAGTCTGGCTACGCCGCATACAAAGTTTAAGAATTGAAGAGATCATTTTCCTGGTTTTTCTGATCCCTTCAATCATGATAACAATCAGCGCGAACTGGTATTTCTATACTTCGATTGGTGAGGATTCAAAAAAAATTGAGGGTGGAATATGGCGCATTATTATAACTTTGGTACTCATTGTTATTTTTTATTGGTTTTTGTGGTTCAGACCTGACAAACGAATTTTCAAATTCATACGGGAGGTCGCCCCATTTATTTTCGCCATTGCTATTTATACTAATCTGCATGACACGATTCACTTTGTCAATCCCCATGATGTCCATTTCCAGTTAAATGCCATTGATGAGTGGATGTTTGGTGTGTCTCCCACTGTCTGGGCTGAGCAGTTTTACCGGCCCTGGATAACTGACTGGTTATCCTTCGCATATATGAATTACTTTTGGATTACTGTCATTTTGGTACTGTATATGTACTATAAAAATGAAGACCGACAGTTTAGAACGGTTATGCTAACGATGATGCTATGCTATTATAGTGGATATCTACTATATATAATTTTTCCTGCAGCTCCGCCACGCCTGGCCCTGGCAGATCTTTATAGTATTAACATTTTTAAGGGAACTTCGGTGATCTCCAACAGTGCCCGTGCTGTGGTTAACATAAGTGCCGCATCGGCCAGAGGTGCTTTTCCGTCTTTGCATTGCACTATTACATTTTTAACCCTTGGAATGGCCTGGCGCTTTCATAAAGGTTTGTTCTGGCTCTTCCTACCAATTGGTATATCACTCGTTATAGCAACTGTCTATCTGCGTCACCATTATATCATCGATATCTATGCCGGTTTATTTCTGTGTATGCTTGTCTGGTATCTTACACCCAAAATTGATGGTTGGTGGCGAAATTTCCAGGTCAAACGAGGAATTATTACCAAGAGTCCGGCTGTACTGCAGACAGGAGAGAAGGCTTAATAATCCCAATCAGGGTGAGGTGCAGGAAGACATAGGATTTCGTCCAAGTCTTCGAGTAAACTCACTTGGCCTGATAAATTATCAGTTACAGACAGTCCGGTTGCCGAACCAATACCTAACCACAACCTGGTAAAAGCACCAATATCAGCTTTCAGAAAAGGTAAACCGTCCTCAAACCCTGAGTCAGCTTTAGATTCAGATCCCAATATAATCGTATAGTTTCCACCACAACCTCTCCACTTGGTATCCGAATCTAAAAGACTCTCAATGGGATCACTGAGTTCTAGATTAAAGCGGATTAATCTTGTATTTAAATGAGTGACTGCCATACAGGCTTTTAAATCGCAGATGCGCATTTGCCAATAAGCTGCGGCCCGATTTGTATGTTCATATTTTGATTTTTCCGTGGTAATGCGCGGTCTAAAGGGATTCCGAAGCAGGTCTTGCATCTGAATCCCGGATGGTTCACGCATTTTCACTAAGCGAATTTGATCTCCAAAAGTTTTGATAAGCGCCATGAGTTCCAGGAATTGCTTAAAGTTTTGATAAGCCATAACATTGATGACGAGGGGACCATGTTCACCTTTTATAGATCCAAAGAAAAAATGGGTTAGTTTAGCTTTTGACTCATCCATGTACCCCAGACCAAAGCCATCTTTTGTCCAACCCAACTCAGCTTCAGAAACACATTCTGATAGTAAGGTGCAAGCACCGTGGCGACGTTGACGATTTAGTAATGATCCATGAACTAAATGCCAATCATCTTTTGAAAGTCTTCGTGGTGGTTTGATTTTCTTGTTAATCATAAGGTCGGCAGGATCAAAAGCAATCCAGTGTTCATAACTACCCATCCCATAACCCAGCAAATTGTAAAATCCCTGCTCAAAAATACCCAGCGTGCTTACCAAAGATCCAGCTTGAGCATCTATAGCTATCTGTTTTGCAGTCAGCTTTTTGGCTAAACCCTGTTTGCGAGCAATTCTACTGGTCCCAACAGAGGTTATTACAGACAATTTTAAATCTTCTTTCTGATACCGAAGGATACCGGCTTTCGATGTCACCAAACACTCTGCGTTCCCACCCAGTTCTGCTACCAGACCGCTTCCATCTGAGAGAAAAATATCCAGATACTTTTCCTGGTTGTCGTCATCAAGCCAATTTATTTCCCGCCAGATACGGTGAGCAGACTTGCTGTCTTTCTGTGCATCAAATTCACGAATTTTATACATGAATAGTCCTTATACCTATTTCAAGTTACCAATTGCTCAATTAATCTCGATCTGGGTTAAAAAGATAGTTGTTAGTGTAAGTGGTTCAATGATTTTGTGCACTAGAATCGGCTGCAAGATGATCTTGGAGAGACGTAGCATATCGAAGATCCCGCAAAAGGCGGGGCTACGTCTGTACTGTCACAATCGTGATTCAGTGGGCGTGGCTAGTGAGAAACACAAAATCTTGCATTTTAACACTTAACTTTGGAATGATTTGGGATAATAAACCATTTTACGATGCGGGATATCGGCTTCATAGAAAATTTCACCTTCTGCCTGAAAACCCAGCTTGGCATAGAAGCCCATAACCGAAACTTGAGAATTCAAATAGATGTATGCATTATCTTCAATTTGATCT
>JAUVKO010000022.1 GCA_030596225.1 Fidelibacterota bacterium | reverse complement strand
GGCAATCAGAACTACCCCCGTTTTTTAACAAAAACAGGCTCCGCCACTTGCAGAATCCTGCAAGCCTTTACTCACCAATACTTTACAACCTTTTTAACTCAGGTTTCGGGGGAACTTCTGATGATTACATGTTTAACACCGAAATAGCTGAATATTAAATCATCATTTTTTAACGACTTGTGACAATCGAGCTCCCATAGCAAAGGCAAGCCCTTGAATAATCAGAATGGCTCCAAAATTTCTCTCATCTGCGATAGAGAATAACGCCATGAGGTGCAAAATCCCACCAAAAGGCAGGAACCAAAATAGCCCCAAAATTTTCACCAGTTCTCGTTCATCATAATTACGGATATGGTCTGGAAGTGCTCGCCCCCACCTGAAAAGTTTTTGCATGATACGATATAGGGTCAGCATAAAAGCATAGACCAAAGTGGAGAAGCCCAACAACAGTGCCATTCCTGCCTGTGACAGTGTTGCTGTCTTTTCAGTCCCAAACCAGGGGTGCACTGCAGCAACCAGAACACCACCCAGGAACAGAATTACCCTGAAACGGAGTGGCTTGTCTAAGACAAATTGGATCAGGGCTGTTTTTAGGCTTTTCATCATTTTGAGTTTGGAATATTGAATGCGAATCAAAATTATGTTCTCAAACAGACATCGGCAAGGGCTTCCTGGCTCCTTTTTTTTGGTTTTACCCTGACTTACCCCTGCCTCGATTCTTTTCATGGCGCTTAAGGGGCTGTTTTGTGCGAAATATTGTGATTGTCGTTAAAAGTATGCAGGTTCAAGCTTTGATTTAGCTCTATCAAAGTTTAGCTTGTTTTGCTAGTTAAGGACAGAGAATAATCTGATACACGGAGATCAAAATTATGCAATTTACCGTTGAATCGTCAACACTTCTACACGGCTTGCAAAAAGTGGCGCGCGTCAGCCCCACCCGCTCAACCATGCCCATTCTCAACCACATTCTCTTTACCGTGAAAGGGAATATCCTTTCCATGCGCAGTACTGATATTGAGATTACTTACACTTTGAATCTGAGTATTCAGGGTGATGAAGACGGTGCTGTGGCGCTTCCCGTACGCCTGCTCCAGGAAATCACCACCGAATTGCCAGATACAGAACTGACCTTTGCCTGGTCTGATGATAATCGTATCACCCTCTCAACTTCCAGCGGTACCTATAAGATCATTGGACGACCAGCCGTGGATTTCCCTGAGACACCGGAACTGGGGCCAACCAATAGTTTAGAGATTAAATCCAACGTTTTAAAACGAACTGTTGAAAAAACTGTTTTTGCTGTTTCAAAAGATGAGCTAAAACCGGCTTTGCTGGGTGTTCTGTTTGAATTAAAGAACAATGAACTTCGCGCTGTTGCCACAGATGGTCACCGCTTAGTGAAATACACTACTCGTGATTTTTCCTCTCCTGATTTTGAAGCCAATATAATTGTTCCACCAAAATTTTTGTCACTGATCCAGTCTTTTCTGGATGACGGTGACAGTATTAATTTAGCTGTTGGCGAAAAGTACGTCAGTGTTGCTACCGAACATGCTACCATTTTCAGCCGTCTTATTGATGAACAGTATCCTGACTACGGCAGTGTGATCCCTTCCGGAAATGACAAGACTGTCACTTTGTCAAATAATGATTTGGTAACCACTGTCCGGCGGGTTTCGATCTTCTCAAACCGCACCACTCATCAAGTGGCCTTAAAATTACACCCAGGCTACATAGAAGTTTTTACAGAAGATCCTGAAGCAAGCACCAGCGCTAAGGAACAAGTTCTGGCAGAGTATGATGGCGAAGAATTAACTCTGGGTTACAATTCGATCTATTTGAAGGACATGCTCAAGAATGTGGAAACTGATCGGGTGGTCTTTCGATTGGGCTCTGAGATTGGCCCGGGATTGATCCTGCCGGAAATCCAAGCAGAGAAAGAGGAGTTAGTCATGCTCCTGATGCCTATCAGACTTCAGGGATAGACTGGTTTCTTTGCGGGACAGCCGGTCAATTAACTGACTAATAACACGGAAAGAAGGACAATAAGCCAACTCGCTGGTATAGATAGCACATTGAATAGATACCTTATAATCATTAAAAAAACCCCTTACTCAACTCGGGCATGCTAATCAAAACCCTTACCATGATCAACTTTCGTAAATACGAGCAGGTTTCCATGGAATTTGGTTATCATACCAATATCCTCCATGGCGAAAACGGTGCCGGCAAAACCACTATTCTTGAGGCAATTCACAGCCTGGCTTACACTCGCAGTTTCAAGACTCGCCTGGATGCTGATCTTTCCCGTCACGGTCAAGCAGGATATCAACTGAAGGGCTTGTTCTCAGATCATCATGGAACCGACCATGAGGTTCGTCTCAAAGTAGAATCCTCACGCAAAAAGTTGGTGAGTGTTAATAAAAAAGGTTTGACCAGTCGTGCACAGATCATTGGCAAGTTTCCATTGGTATCTCTCACTCCAGAGGACGGAGACCTTACTTTTGGTTCGCCAGAGACCCGCCGGCTGTTTTTCAACAAGCTGCTTTCACAGGTGGATTCTCTTTATCTGGAAAACCTCCAGACCTATGCCCGCATCTTGAAACAGCGCAATGCAATGCTCCAGGATTATGCCAATAATGGCACTGCCCTTGATCGTGTGCTTATATCCACTCTGGATGACCAACGTGCCAGCATTTCAGCGAAACTTCACGATGTACGCAGTCAGTATATTGCTGAATTCAAGCAATTGCTTTATGGTTCCTATGAGCAGATGGAACAGGAAAAAGTATTAAAAATGGCCTTTATTTCTAACGTTAGAATTACAGGGGGTGAACCGGAAAGCCTGTATCGACGGGCTTATCAGGATTCTTTAAATGAAGATATGCGTAAAGGCACAACAACCCGTGGACCCCATCGGGATATATTCACATTCTTTCTTAATACCAAAGACCTGCGTAAGTTTGGTTCCCAGGGTGAACATAAACTGGTGCTGGTAGCCATTAAATTTGCTGAAGGTCATTTTCTTGAAAATCATCTCCATGAAGCACCTGTATTTCTTTTGGATGATCTCTTTGCGGAGTTGGACGTAAAACGCAGCCTGATGATTGTGGAAAGCCTTCAGGGTAACCATCAAATTTTTATCACAACTACTGACATGGCCGACTTGCGCAACCATGGTCTAAAGGTGGAAGGCGACACTTTGCAGGTCATTGATGCAGGAGCAATCCAAGCTCATGGCTAAAGCTCAGGTAATCGGTAATGTTTTTACGCAATTATTTCGTGACCTGGGGATCACCAAGGCAATTCAGCAGAATATGGCCGTATCTCGCTGGGCTGAGATTGTTGGTAATCGTATTTCTGAGGTCAGCGAAGCCGAAAAGATTGAGAATGGAGTCCTTTTTGTCAAGGTTAGTTCTCCAGTCTGGCGCAATGAACTCGTTTTTATGAAAAGCAATTTGATAAGTAGTGTTAATGAAGCATTAGCAAAAAACATAGTTAAGGATATTAAGTTTACATGAGTGACAATCAAAAAAAACCTACAGTAAAAGGTTATAGTGCTGAAAGCATCACCGTTCTCAAAGGTCTTGAGGCCGTCCGCAAACGCCCTGCCATGTATATTGGCGACGTGGGCAAACGTGGGCTTCATCACCTGGTTTATGAGGTTGTGGATAACTCCATTGATGAAGCCATGGGTGGATATTGTGACACGATTACTGTAACCATTGGAAAAGATGAAACCATTACTGTTGAAGATAATGGACGTGGTATTCCCGTAGATATGCACAAAGAAGAAGGTCGTCCTGCTGTAGAGGTGGTCATGACCTCTCTCCATGCCGGTGGAAAATTCGACAAGGATTCCTATAAGGTTTCCGGTGGTCTCCATGGTGTGGGAGTCTCCGTTGTTAACGCCTTGGCAGAATGGCTTGAAGTAGAAGTTTACCGCAATGGTTCAATCCATGTGATTGACTTCAAGCGTGGTCTGCTTGGCAAGGCAGTGAAGATTACGGGTAAGACCAAGAAGCGTGGTACCAAGGTCACTTTCAAAGCTGATGACACGATATTTACCCACAATGTATTCGACTGGGATGTTCTAGAGGATCGTGTCCGTGAATTAGCCTTTCTGAATAAGGGTCTAAGCATCACTCTGAAAGATGAACGCGAAGGTGAAAAACGATCAGAGAAGTACCTCTATAAAGGCGGCTTAAAACAGTTCATCGATTATCTCAATGAGAATAAACACGCCCTGCATCCCCAGGTTATCGCTTTTGAAGGGGAAAAGGATGATGTGCCCATTGATGTAGCCTTTCAGTATAATGACAGCTATAGTGAAAACATTTTAAGTTATGTTAATAATATTAACACAATTGAGGGTGGTACGCATCTTTCCGGTTTGAGAACGGCTCTTACACGTACTTTGAATAATTATGCCACTCGCAATAATTTGTTTAAAAAAACTAACACTACCTTGAGTGGTGATGATGTTCGCGAAGGACTCACCTGTGTTCTTTCCATCAAAGTAGCTGAACCCCAATTTGAAGGACAAACTAAGACTAAACTCGGAAATGGTGACATTAAGGGTATTGTAGACTCCTTTGTCAGTGATCAATTAAATGAATTTATGGAACAGCATCCTGCTATTGCGAAAAGGGTCATCGAAAAAAGCCTTATGGCTGCTCAGGCTCGGGATGCTGCTCGCAAAGCCCGGGAACTAACTCGTCGTAAAAGCGCACTGGAAAGTGGCGACCTGCCCGGGAAACTGGCTGATTGCTCTACCAAAGATCCCGCTCTGTGTGAGATCTATCTGGTTGAGGGAGATTCTGCCGGTGGCTCTGCTAAGCAAGGTCGGGATCGACGCTATCAAGCTATTCTACCCTTGCGTGGTAAGATCATCAATGCAGAAAAAGCACGCATCGACAAAATTCTGGGCAATAACGAAATCCGAATGATGATTACTGCTTTTGGAACCGGCTTTAAAGAAGATTTTGAACTTGAAAAGCTACGTTATCATAAGATCGTAATAATGACTGATGCTGATGTAGATGGAGCCCATATCCGAACTCTGTTGTTAACCTTCCTGTTCAGATATTTACCAGAGCTTATCATTAACGGACATATTTTCATCGCCATGCCGCCCTTATATCGTGTAAGCGTGGGTAAAAAGGAAAAGTATTGTTTTGATGACGATGAACGTGACATTGCCATTAAAAAATTGACTGATGGGGGAGATCCCTCCAGAGCTAAGATTCAGCGCTATAAAGGTTTGGGAGAAATGAATCCTGATCAGCTCTGGAATACAACCATGGATCCGGAGACCCGGACTATGATGCGTGTTAATCTGGATGATGCTGCTGCTGCAGACCGAATTTTTTCAACACTGATGGGTGATATAGTTGAACCCCGCCGTGAGTTTATCCAGTCCCATGCTAAGTATGTGACAAATATTGATGCTTAATTGATGGTGCTATGCTTCGAGAGCCTCAGCAAGACGCACTTTGTGTCTCCCTGAGGCTCTCGAAGGGGACAGCCAAGCTGAATAAAGAATTTGAAAGAACTAGAATAAAGAGGTATTGAGTTGGAGATTCAGAGACAAAACATCCTGAACACATCGATCGAAGAGGAAATGAAAAAATCCTACATGGATTACTCCATGTCGGTCATTGTATCACGAGCCCTGCCCGATGTTCGGGACGGCTTAAAACCGGTTCACCGTCGTATTCTCTATGGAATGATGGAGTTAGGCGTTGGCTACAACCGGGCCTATCGAAAAAGCGCTCGTATTGTTGGAGACGTTATGGGTAAGTATCACCCTCATGGTGATTCTGCTGTATATGATTCAATGGTACGCATGACCCAGGAATTTTCACTGCGCTATCCCCTGATAGATGGTCAAGGGAACTTTGGTTCTATTGATGGTGACAGTGCTGCCGCCATGCGTTATACCGAAGCTCGCATGAAACGCATTTCCAGCGAGATGCTCAAGGATCTTGAAAAAGAAACTGTGAAATTCACGCCCAACTTTGATGAAAGCCTAAAAGAACCTACAGTCCTGGCGGCCGTGATTCCCAATCTGCTCCTTAATGGCTCCAGCGGTATTGCAGTGGGTATGGCAACCAACATACCCCCCCACAACATGAATGAAGTTGTGGATGCTATTGTTTCCCAGATTGATAACCCTGAGATAACAATACAGGAACTCATGGGACATATCAAGGGACCCGACTTCCCAACAGCGGCCATTATCTATGGCGCGGCGGGGATTCGAGAAGCCTACGAAACGGGTCGTGGGAAAATTACTGTCCGGGCACGCGCTAATATAGAAGAGCGGAAGAATGGCCGGTTCAGTCTGATAATAACTGAAATTCCATATCAGGTGAACAAATCGTCATTGATCGAAAAGATCGTTATGCTGGTTCGCTCTAAAAAGGTGGAAGGCATTTCTGATATTCGTGATGAATCTGATAAAGACGGTATCCGGCTAGTGATCGAACTGAAAAGGGATATCGTACCTGAAGTTGTGCTTAATCTACTCTACAAACATACTCAAATGCAGGAGACGTTTGGAGTCATTATGTTGGCTCTGGTAGATGGTCTGCCAAAAGTGCTGACCCTGAAAGAGGTAATCTACGAATTTATTAAATTTCGGCATGAGGTTGTGGTCAAACGAACACAATTCGAACTTAAGGAAGCAGAGGCTCGTGCCCATATTTTAGAGGGCTTGAAGATCGCTCTGGATAATCTTGATGCCATCATTAAAACCATTCGAGGGTCCAAAAACCCGAAGGAGGCCAAGGCTGCCTTAATGACCAAGTTCAGCTTGAGTGAAATTCAGTCTCAGGCAATTCTGGATATGCGCTTGCAAAAACTTACCGGTCTGGAACGTCAGAAAATCATTGATGAATATACTGAGATCCTGAAACTGATCGCTCGTTTGAATGAGATTTTGAATAATGTTGGCCTGCGGATGGAGATTATTAAGACTGAATTGCGTGAGGTTCAGAATCGTTATGGTGATGATCGCCGTACCGAGATTATTCCGGACGCTAAGGATTTTACTATTGAGGATATGATCGCTGAAGAAGAAATGGTAATCACTATTACTCACAATGGCTTTATCAAGCGCTACCCTGTGAGTGGTTATCGTCGTCAGAACCGTGGTGGTCGGGGCTCCGCCGGAGCCAAAGCCCGAGATGAAGATTTTATTGAACATCTCTTCACGGCATCTACACATGATTATATCCTGTTCTTTACTGATCGTGGAAAATGTCACTGGTTGAGAGTGCATGAAATCCCTCAGGCCGGAAAAGCAACCCGCGGACGTGCTCTGATCAATCTGCTGCGTGTGGATCAGGGAGAAACGGTTCAGGCATATATTGCAGTCAGAGAATACGAAGAGAATCTGTTCATCACCATGGCAACAGCCAATGGCCTGGTCAAGAAAACGGCACTTACTGCCTACAGCCGTCCCATGAAGGGCGGTATCTTTGCTATTGATATCCGTGAAGATGACTATCTTATCGATGCTCAGATCACCAATGGTGAAAATGATATCATCCTGGGAACTCGCAACGGCATGTCCATTCGTTTCAGTGAAACAAATATCCGCTCAACCGGTCGTAAGACAATGGGAGTGAAGGGTATTGAACTGAAGGGCGAGGAAGATCGTGTTGTTGGTATGATCGTGGTTCGTCGCGAAGGAACTGTCCTCGCTGTTTCCGAGCATGGCTTTGGTAAACGAACCGAGGTTATTAACTATCGCACCCAGAATCGTGCCGGTAAAGGGATCATTACCATTAAAACTACTCCGAAGGTCGGTCCTATGGTGGCCTTGCTGGAAGTTGTGGATAATGACGACCTCATGATCATTACAAGCCGGGGTGTTCTTATCCGTCAACCCGTTTCCTCCATTCGGAGTATTGGACGTAATACCCAGGGAGTCAAGCTGATCCGTTTGGATGAAGGTGATTCCATTGCTGCTGTTACCCGGGTTCAGGAAGAGAAAGAACCTGTGGAATCTAATTCCAGCGAAACGGCACCCGATGGCGAGCAGGAAAAACTATTTGAAGGTGAAGGAGAAACACCGGAAGCCTGATTGGGAAACATCTTCATGAGTATATCTATTTTTGCACAACGGCTTGACCATGTTCTTGAACAAGTAGCGCAAGCCGCTGCCAGAGTCGGTCGAACTGCTGACGAGATCACCCTTATTGGGGTTAGTAAACGTAAATCTGTTGACGATATGCAATTTGCTTATGATGCCGGTCTGCGACATTTTGGTGAAAATAGAGCCCAAGAGGTCCGCGATAAATTTCCAGGCTTCTCACCTGACGGCATCACCAGGCATTTTATTGGACATCTACAAAGTAATAAGGTGAAATATCTCCCCGGCCGGGTTGACATAATCCATACTATTGATTCAACCCGAATAACCGATGCAGTCGATCATCGTTTTGCTGCTCATGAATTAATCATTCCTGTGTTGGTAGAAGTAAATATCTCAGGTGAAACCAGTAAAGAGGGTGTGGCACCAGAACAAGCCCTGGATCTGGCACTTTACTGTTCGGAAAAGCCTAATTTGAATTTCCTGGGACTCATGACCATCGGTCCTCTCACCAATGACACAGATCGTATCCGGCAGGCTTTCCGAGAAATGAAGCTGCTAACCGATCAAGTCCAGCAGCAAGTTGGTGTCAAAGCAGGGCAAGCGTTCCTGTCCATGGGAATGTCCAGTGATTTTGAGATTGCTATTGAAGAGGGGGCTACCCACATTCGAGTGGGCACAGCTATCTTTGGAGCACGGGAGTATTAGATGAGGAGCAGAGCATGGGACGTTTAACACCACAGGATATCAGGGAACATGAATTCAAACAATCTCCCCTAGGTTACAATCGCGATCAGGTTAATCAACTTCTGGATGAAGTAGCTGAAGAGCTGGAGACATTGATCCGGGAATCCAACGCTATTCACTTAGAGAATAAAGAGGCCCGATTAGTTCTAAAGACCTACATGAATGTTGAAAACAGTCTCAAAGAAACCCTTTTAATGGCCCAAAAAACTGCACAAGAAACTCAGCGCAACGCTCAGAACGAGGCGGATACGATCTTACATAAAGCCAATACTGAGAGAGATGCTCTCCTGTTCTCCGCTAAAGAAGATTTATCGTTAGTTCAGAATGAAATTCAAAGACTGCACGCCAAAAGAGATGCTATGTTGATCAAGTTAAAGAGTATTCTGCGTTCCAATCTTGAACTTCTTGAAGAAGAATTTTCGGAAGATGATGGCGTGGATGAAATGCTTAACGAAACTACAGTTTTGGATAATGAGCGTATTGTTGATTTTTCCAAAACTGATATGGTTGTTGAAGACTTGCCCGATGAAAACCCACCATCAGAAATCATTACTGATGATGTCATAGACTTCGAGGAAGATTGAATATCACACCCATTATCTTATGCGCTCCTGATTTTTTGAGTGTTTTGAAAGCAGTCTTTCCGGATAACCAGGTGTTTCCCTTCACAACAAGGGTGGATGACTGTCAAGAGCAAATTGCTGCCCTGGATAACCAAAATAATCGCACGGTCTGGCTACTTTATCAAGCAATGGACAATCATTTGCAGAACCTGACTGTGAAAGATCATATCAATCTTTCTTCGGGTAATCCATTGACCGGTCCAGCTGATTTAAGCAAGGGACCTCGATTCCCGGATATGTCTTCGGTGTATGAAGATCAAAATGATCCGGATGGAGTTATCGTAGTTTTAGGGGATGATTCAAGTCTTGAGAAATTTGAAGAATCCTGGGCACTTGTTAGCGGGGGGGTTTGGGAGGCTATCGCTTTAAAACATCGCGGATATGATATTCGTGCCTGGTTAATTACTGATCTGGGAAAATGGATCAGCCATAAGTCAAAATTGAATTAAATTATTGATTGTTTTTTAACGACCCCCTGGGTCAAGCGGAGGAAACATGCAAAAGAATAGTGTTAATAAAGCTATCATCGTTGGTCGGATGGGCCAAAAGCCGGAACTGAAATATACCCCTGCACAGACTGCTGTTACGAACATAACCGTTGCTACAAATGAAACTCGTCGCGATGCCAATGGCAATAATATCGATTCTACTGAGTGGCATCGGATTGTGGTCTTTGGTAAAACTGCTGAATTTGTCGCTAATTATCTGGACAAAGGTACCTTGATTTATATTGATGGTCGTCTCCAGACAAGGTCCTGGGAAGATCGCGATGGTGTCAAAAAGTATACTACAGAGATCGTTGCCCAAACGGTAACACCTCTGGGTAGTGGAGGTGGATCACAGGGTGGTGCACGCAATCAGGATAATAGTGGTTCTGGCGGCGCACCTTCTAGTGGATCTGCACCTGGCGGTGCTCCCTTTGGTGGTGAAGACGACGAGCCTTTACCGTTTTAATATTGGCTTAATGTAGAGACAGGTCTCAAACCTGTCTCTACCAAATACCAGAATATCCGGTGTCCAACAAAGTTCTTTCCCCTCTGAATCCAAGATGATGTGCCCGTCTCCACCCTGCCCCCTTTGTTCAAATTCTTATATTTCCAGATTCCATCAAGACAATAACCGTATTTATTTACACTGCAATACTTGCGACCTTGTCTTTGTTCACCCTGATAATTACCTGACTCAAGCAGAAGAGTTTAATCGATACGAATTCCATAATAATGATCCTGAGGATAGCCGTTACCGGGCAGTTCTAGCTAAGTTGTTTAACCCGCTCGCTGATCGTCTTGCTCCAAATTCCAGTGGCTTGGATTTTGGTTCCGGACCAGGACCCCTGCTCAAAGTGATGTTTGAGGAACTGGGTCATCATATGTCTATTTATGATGCTTTTTATGCTCCAGACTCAGCTGTTTTTACTCAACAATATGATTTTGTTACCGCTTCAGAGACGGCCGAACATCTTCACCAGCCACTGAAAGAGCTTAATCGATTATGGGGATGTCTAAAGCCTGGTGGCATTCTGGGAATTATGACCGGTATTCGTTATGATAATATTGATTTTGAATCCTGGTATTATATCAGGGATGAAACCCATGTGGTGTTCTTCTCCCCAAAATCATTTGAATGGCTGGCTGAGTACTGGGGTGCAAAACTTGATTTTGTCGGGGATAGTGTGGTGCTTTTCCAAAAGAATTCTGAGGATGCTGATACCACTATCGACTAAGCGAGGATTTGAAACAGAGTAAGGCGAACGTAATTGCGATAGCAATGAAGGTTCAGCCAATCCTCGCCTTATGAAATACAGTGTATATTCTCTGAATGAGTTTTATGAAATACATAGACGTTTTCCCTTTTGCCCACACTGGAGATGGCCTTCGATTCCTTTTATACCAATTGCAGTTCTAAAGTGTCTATTAACTTCGGAATATTTTAGTGCTTTTACGATCTTAATGTTTTCTGCATAGCCATGACTATGGATAAAATATTAAGTGAAGTAAAACGGTAAAAGATGAAGAAATTACAGGCAGTTTGGAACTGAAATTGGTATAAGAGAACTTACGGAAGAAACCGATTTATCGCCACTCAACTTTTATACTTTGGATCATGTCTCTGCTTACTACCTCCACCCATCAGATGAACTTATTCATGTTCCTGCTTTCATGGCCGAAGTTCCTTATGAAGACCCCACACTCAATCATGAACATGATGCCTTTCAGTGGCTTGCACTGGAGGACGCAATATCGACAGCCTCGTGGATGCCCTATCGCAAAGCCTTGTTTTCTATACCCGAATTACTGGCTTCGTCGCCTGCTCTGTCCATAGCAAAAATTTTGCTAAAAAACGACTAATTTGCATAAACCATTGATTTTTTTATCCAAAACTGCCCTTTTAGGGCCTTTTTTTACACAAGATACAGAAAGTCTTTGTTTTAAAACCACAATATATGGTGTCACTTAAAGCATTTTCTTAAGTATTTCCTTTAAGTGCCTAAAAAACAGTTGTATTTCCTTGACAAGATTTTAATAGTCCCCTAAATTATTTACGCAATGCGGTGCAGGACAGATATACAACCGCACAAAAATTGGAAGCGATGTTAAGTCGGAAGAGGCTGCGTATGAAGCATTACAGCTTACAGATACTGGTATTGGCTCTAACCCTAACGTTTGTACAGTGTTCATCATCTGGTAAAGAAGCAACACCGGAAGAGGAATCCTGGACTAAAACTGAGGCTCAAGCAGATTCAGTTGAATCAGATGAAGCTGCCTGGCAGAGTGGCGAACAAGCCGACAACCTGATCTACAACTTAGACAAGTTAAGAAATAAAGCGCCGGACCAGGGTGAGTCTTCTGGTTTTGTCGCCAGCGAAATCAATTATGAGGTCAAACGTATGGCCGCTGAATTGAAATACGTTAAAAAGAAATTAACTGAGCTCCAAACCCAGAGCGAGGTTTGGACCAATCCACTAAGCATATATAGTAAAGAAGTACATTTAGAGAATGGCACAAAGCTGTTCGGTGATGTTATTGATCAGGATAAAGACAATATTCAAGTCAAGACTCTTATCGGTATACTCTCCGTTTCTCGTGACCAGGTACTTCGCATTGTGGATAATATTCCTACTGATCCTGGTGCTCCTGCTGTTACTGAGGCCGGCAAGTCAGCTCGGGGGGATGCTCCCATAAATCTTAATACCAAACGCTCGTCCATGGCTGGTACACAAGATGTCTCTGGTGAGAGTCGACAAGCCAAGTACACCGGCAATGTCGTTCTTTCCGGCAGCATTAAAGAGCGCAAGGACCGAACCGGCAACACCATTCTCTCAGGAGTTGTGAAAAATATCGGTGGTCGTCGGGCAGATTTTGTTAAAGTGAACTTCTTGTTCAGAATTAACTGGAGTGGGGATACTCGCGAACTGACTGCTTTTGTAAAGGGTTCCCATCACGTCTTTTCCAGTGGTGTCAATACTGACACTTCCCTGTTCCCTGGAGCTAGTGGGGAATTCGAATTATACGTACCTAAATCTTTTGGCTCCTTTATTGGCTACAGTTATTCAATTGACTGGGAAGAGCATGATATCTAAACACTCCATTAAGTTAGCTTGCTTGCTTGTGTCCCTTCTGGGATTAATGGCCTGTACTCCAAAAGAGCCGGCCACTCCGGCTCCAAACCTGGAACAGTTAAAAATGCAGTCCCAGATGAAGGCTCTGGCTTCTGAAGTAGTCAAGCTGCGTGGTTCCAAAATGGAAATGGAACAGCTAAAAGCCAATATAGCTGCTATGGATTCTCAAATTATTGCCTATCAGGTCAAGCTGGATGAAAAAGCAGAAGAGCCTACGATCGAAGTCGTAGCTACTCCTCGTGATCCGGACATTATCAATTTACGCGGCAATATTTATGTTCTAATTCGTGAGATTGATTCTTTGAAGGTGGGTATGAAAAACCTGAAACTTCTGAACGACTCTCTGGAAATACAGATTGAACAACTCGCCGTCCAGACTCACACCAAAGATGCTATGGAACAGGTCTCGCCTAAGCCCCTGGAAATTGTAGCTATTACCAAATTAGATCCTGCAGATAAAGCTCCTGTCGTTGAGGAAGAAGCTCTTCTTGGTGCGGAACCAGCCACAGCAGCCCAAGCAAAGTCTCATGGTTTTACTTTGAATGCTGATTATCGCATGGCTTACAATGATGCTCTGAATAAGTATTTCAATAATTCCTATCTTGAATCCATTCAGGATTTCAGATTGCTTATTGAGCGTGAACCATATGGCGCCTACGCCGATAATGCTCAGTATTGGATTGGTGAATGCTATTATTCACTGGAAGATTTTGAATCGGCCATTACCGAGTTTAAAAAGGTTTTTACTTTTCCGGAAAACAATAAAAGTGATCATGCATTATTCAAAATTGCCCTCAGTTACCAGCAACTTGGTCGCTATTTAAAAGCCCGTGAGAATATGAATCGCTTTATTTTGGACTATCCGGAGAGCGAGTTAGTGTCTCAAGCTCACGATTTTCTAAAAGGCAACCGCTAGAAATAAACTTATGACCCGCATCCAAATATATACCGTCCTGTTAACCCTGATGGTTGGACTTCCCTTGTTGGGGCAAACAGGTGCAGGCAGTTTGTTCTATGATATTGGCTTGCGGATCGAAGACAGCAGCAAAACAGCAACTGCTACAGCTCTTGAGAAGGCTGAGTCACTCATATTATCTCAAGAACAGCAAGATATTGAAGAAGAATTGAATCGTTATCAACAAAAACTGGCTGAAACTGAAATTCAACTAAGATATCAAACCATGGTCATTGACAGTTTACAGTCAGAGATGGATCAGGTCAGGGCGGCAGGAGAAACAGATCGGGCGCTTTTAAGTACGCGAATTACCAGTTTGGTAGATCAACAAGAGAATGCTGCTAAAAAGCCCGTGTTTTTTCCTGGAGAAACTCAAATATCAGATAGTGTTTTTGCAGAATTACATACTCCCTGGAAAGATGCTACCGTAAGCGTACAGCCCATACACCGGGTTCAAACTGAACCTAAACTCACTGAGGCTAACGAACGGGCTGCTTATCGAAGAGGTTTAACCAAGTTCCATCAAAAATATTACTATCAGGCTATTGATGAATTCAATACAATCGTGCACCGGGGAACTGATATTACTCTGCGAGCAAATGCTCAATACTGGGTAGGACGTTGTTACTTTGAAAAAGGACTCTATGATAAAGCCATCAGCTCTCTGGAG
>JAUVKO010000277.1 GCA_030596225.1 Fidelibacterota bacterium | reverse complement strand
TTTAGTGGTGGTCTCATGTTAGGAGCCTTTTTTATGGCTACCGATATGGTAACATCACCCGTAACAGCTAAAGGCGCCTGGATATTTGGTGCCGGTGCAGGGTTCGTGCTGGTGATCATTCGTCTGTTTGGAGGTTTACCGGAAGGAGTTATGTATTCAATCCTGTTATTGAATGCCTTCACTCCTCTGATCAATCGTTACACTCGACCCACATTCTTCGGGGAGATTCGCGCATGAGCAAACTTTCCATCTCTACTCGTATGATTCTGGTTCTCACCCTGATCACCGTCCTGTCAGGTGGCATTCTGGCCGGATGGGATATGTTTACCAAGCCTCGTATTGAATTCCATCGGCTGGAAGCCCTGAAAACAGCTATTGGCGAAGTGCTGCCGGCTCATGACCAATACGAAAGTCGTGAAACTGAATCGGGAACTCTATATATCGGTACAAATACTGGCTCTGACCAGCCGGTCGGAATTGCATTTATGGCTGTGGGTAGTGGTTTCCAGGGCGAGCTTCGAATTATGGTCGGACTGACTCCGGATCTTACCCAGCTTACTGGTATCAAAGTGCTGGAGCAGATCGAAACACCCGGACTGGGCACCAAGATCGTGGTTGATCCCTCCAACAAGCAAGATCCTTTCTGGTTTCCGGCTCAATTTAAGGGCATTCATGTTGCGCCTGAGATCATTGCTCTAAAAAATGCCAAACCCAGTACAAATAATGAGGTTCAGGGTATTACAGGAGCCACCATTTCATCTAAGGCTGTCACTCGCATTTTGAATGAACAGATCGCTAATGTCAAGGCGGCCTGGACCACTAAAGGAGGACCTGAATCATGAGCACTCAACTTTCTCTGAAAGCTGAATTTGTCAAAGGTCTCTGGCGTGAAAATCCAGTTCTAGCCAGCCTGTTGGGATTGTGTCCCACGCTGGCAGTAACCAATGCCGCAATGAATGGTCTGGCCATGGGCTTGGCCACAACCTTTGTTCTATTGATGTCCAGTTTGATGATCTCTGCTCTGCGAAATTTTATTCCTTATCAGGTGCGAATTGCCGGCTATATCGTCATCATCGCCACTTTTGTAACTGTAGCCGATCGCTTCTTAGCAGCTTTTCTGCCCGAAATCAGTGCCACCCTGGGACCTTATATTCCTCTCATCGTTGTGAATTGCCTCATCCTAGGTCGCCAGGAAGCCTTTTCATCCCGAAATGGAATTGGGCGTTCTTTGCTGGACAGTCTTGGAATGGGCTTGGGATTTATTTTTGTATTGGTAGCCCTGGGAATCATTCGGGAAACTCTAGGCTCCGGAAGTATTTTTGGCGTCACTGTATTGGGTGACTGGTTCACCCCCTGGATGGTCATGATTCTACCACCGGGAGCATTTCTCACCCTGGGTATTCTCATTGCCCTGGCCAACTGGTATAATGACTCGTCTTCAACTACGCCGAGGTCTACTGACAAGAAGGCCATCTCATGAATTATTTTCTGATATTTTTCTCCGCAGCTATTGTCAATAATTTTGTTCTTTCATACTTCCTGGGAATCTGTCCTTTCGTCGGCGTTTCCAAGCGGGTGTCTTCCGCTGTTTCTATGGGAATGGCTGTAACATTTGTCATGCTCATTACCTCAGTGGTCACCTGGTTGATCTATCATCTTATTCTGGTTCCCTTTGAAGTTGAGATCCTGGAGTATGTCAGTTTTATCTTAGTGATCGCTTCCCTGGTGCAGTTGGTGGAAATGTTTATCCGCAAGGTGAGTAAACCACTATATGATACTCTAGGAATCTATCTACCCCTGATCACTACTAATTGTGCTATTCTGGGACTGGCACTTTTCTCGGTGCTGAGGGAATACAGTTTTATGGAGAGCGTTGTTTTTGGTCTGGGCGCAGGTGTCGGCTTCACTTTGGCACTGGTGATCATGGCCGGAATCAGGGAGGAGCTTGAATTAGCTCCTGTTCCCAAATACTTCCAGGGTGCCGGGATCACCATGATCGTTGCCGGCGGTCTTGCGCTGGCATTTATGGGTTTTGCAGGAATGATCTAAACATGAATTTTATTACCATATGTTACACTGTGCGCCATCCTGAGGCTCTCGAAGGATATGACGCGCTATGCAACGGAAATACTTTAATTTTGTCTGCCCTTCGAGAGCTTCAGGGAGACAATTCTTTTTTTACTCGTTTTTCTAAGGAGATATAGTTTAATGGATCTCGCATCAGTTGCCGTTTCAATGATCAGCATGGGCGGTATGGGGGCTTTGTTTGCTGCCGGGTTAGCCATAGCAAACAAAAAACTATACGTAGAGGAAGATCCGCGAATCTCACAGATTATTGATAAGCTCCCCGGAGCCAATTGCGGTGGCTGTGGACTTCCTGGCTGCAGCAGCTTTGCCCAGAATTTGGTCAGTGATGAAATAGCTATCAGTGGCTGTCCTGTATGTAATGATGATGCCCGGGAGGCTATTGCGGGAATCATGGGACTTGAAGTCACAAAGGGTGAGAAAATTGTGGCTCGGGTTTTATGCCAGGGCGGCAATTATGAAAGTGCCCGCAAAGGAGAATACCTGGGTATCGAAAAATGTACTGCTGCCCATATCTCCGGCGGAGGTGACAAGCTGTGTCTCTATGGCTGTCTGGGATATGGAGAATGTGTGGATTCCTGCCCCTTTGATGCCATGGAAATGAGC
>JAUVKO010000094.1 GCA_030596225.1 Fidelibacterota bacterium | reverse complement strand
TATATGAATTCAAAAGATTTTTCTGTTTTACAATCTTTAAATTTTAAGCATAGCTTGAGCTATGGTTGAAATTTTAAGAGCAGTAAAACTGGAAAAGATGAAGAATGCATAGATTGTTTTGAGGTGTAATTGGTATAAAACGGGAAAAGATGCAGAAATTTAGTGCAAGTATGAGGTGCAATTGGTATTAAAAACTAAAGTATCACGACCAAGTAAAGATGCAATATCTTGCGTCTCTTTAAAAGCAACAGACCAATGGCACTATATAAACTTAAAGCCTTTGCGCTTTTTGCGTTCTCCGCGGTTAAATGTTTTTGGAATGGGTAAGAATCACTAGGTGGTGAGTACTTTTGTATTCATCCAATTCTGAATATGCCCCAATTCTTCCTGGCATATCTCATGACCCATGGGGTATTCATGATGCTCAAACTGAACTGGTAATTTTTCCCAGAAAGAAACAATCTGACGTCCAAATTCAATGGGGATGACATTATCGTGAGCGCCGTGCCCGGCGAATACCGGTAAACCTTTTAATATCTCCGGGTTACTTATCAGTTCACCTGCCTGCTCTGTCAACCTTCCACTCATTATGAGCAAAGCTTTGATCAATTCCGGCTGTTTAAGCGTCACTATATTTGCAATTGTGGCTCCCTGACTAAATCCGGCGAGGATGATCTTCTGATCAGAAATCAGCGCTTGCTGCTTCAGAATCGCAATGAGTTCAATGACCCCCACTGCACTTTCCAGAGCTTGCTCAATATTAAATTTTAAACTGCCGTCAGCCAGCATATCGATATCAAACCAGGAGGCGCCGGCATACATGACCGTGCCGGGACCACGAATGCTTAAAATTTGAAGATTGGCATCAAAGTAGGCCGCCAGACCCATGAGATCATATTCATCGGCACCATAGCCATGTAGCAATATCAAAGTTCCCTTTGATGAACTTAGGTCAGCCGGAGGTCGACGAAGAATTTTGCGATCTGATATCTTGAGTTGTTCGATGTTATTCATAATAAGACTGCTTTTTCCTTATGGCTTGTCTTTATCATTCGAGCACCTCGATACAATTTTGTCTCCTTCGTTTCCTAAAATTACTCGGTGACCGAATGATTGAATACCTGATAACGGACCCTGAGTGTCCTGACACATTGTCGGGACGTATCGAAGGGACTGTTTTGTTGTTAAGGCGATGATTCAAATCGTCGCCTTGACAATATTATAATAAGTCCTGTGAAGTTTACTCTTTTTCCATAAACGGATAAGGGAACTCCGTGGGTGGCAGGAAATTCTCTTTGATGGTTCTTTGAGAGATCCAGCGTGTCAGATTTGAAATTGATCCGGCCTTATCATTGGTGCCGGATGCACGACTCCCGCCAAAGGGTTGCTGTCCAACTACTGCGCCAGTTGGTTTGTCATTGATATAAAAATTTCCGGCGGCATGGCGTAATTTACAAATTGCCATTTCAGTAGCTGCACGGTCATTGGATAACACCGCTCCGGTTAAGGCATAAGGACTGGTTCCATCAACTAGTTCCAGGACCTCTTCCCAGGTCTGATCATATACATAAATAGTCACAACCGGTCCAAAGATCTCCTCTTCCATGGTCTTGAAATGAGGATCAGTGGTTACAATAGTGGTGGGTTCAATAAAATAACCTGTCGAATCATCGTAATTGCCACCGGTGATGATTTCAGCATCATCGCGATTTTTGGCATAATCGATATAGGCAGTAATATCTGCAAAAGCTCCGGCATCAATAACCGCATTCATGAAATTGCCAAAGTCCTCCACATCCCCCATTTTAATTTTGGCAACTTCTGCTATGTAGCTATCCTTAAATTCTGCCCACATGGAGCGTGGAACATAAACCCGTGAAGCAGCAGAACATTTCTGCCCCTGATATTCAAAAGCACCCCGAATCACCGCAGTGCGCAAGACTTCCATTTGGGCCGATTCATGGGCAACGATAAAGTCTTTCCCGCCTGTCTCACCCACAATACGCGGATAGGTCTTATATTTTGCAATATTATCACCCACCGTCTTCCACATGCTTTGGAATACTGCTGTGGAACCAGTGAAATGAATTCCAGCAAGATGTTCACTCTCCATCACAGTAGGACCCACGATAGAACCCTTCCCGGGGATAAAATTGATAACACCATCCGGTAAGCCGGCTTCCTTGAACATCTTCATTAAGAAATAACCTGAATAGACAGATGAAGAGGCCGGTTTCCAGAGAGCCACATTTCCCATCAATACCGGTGCAGAGGGCAAATTTCCTGCGATAGAAGTGAAATTGAAAGGGGTGACAGCAAATACGAAACCCTCTAAGGCCCGATGTTCAACCATATTCCAGGTTCCTGTTGGTGAATAGGGCGGCTGCTGCGAATAGATCTCCTGGAGGTATTGAGCATTAAAATTGAAGAAATCAATCAATTCACAAGCGGCATCGATCTCAGCCTGATATGCATTCTTACTTTGCCCTAACATGGTTGCAGCATTGAGAATATGTCCATAAGGATGCGCTAATAGCACTGCCATCCGTTTAAAGATAGCCACCCGGCTTTCCCAGGGCATGATAGACCAGGTTTTCCAGGCTTTCAATGACGCTTCAATGGCTTGAGCTATTTCATCAGGACCTGCCATGTGATATTTGGCTAAAACATGTTTATGGTTATGGGGCATCACATTGGTGGAAGTGTTGCCTGTATATATTTCCTTGCCACCGATGATCACCGGAATCTCAATGACCTCTGATTTCATCTTCTTCAAGGTTGCTATTAATTCTACCCGTTCAGGGGAACCGGGAGCATAATCCAGGATAGTTTCATTTACTGCTGGTGGGACCATTGCCATTTTACCGGACATGTTTGTCTCCTTTTATCAATCTAACGCTAATCAATCATTCCCAGGTCTGCGCCTGGGGACAACTCCCCACAATGCAAATAGCACTCCAAACAAAGCATATATTTAGCCCATAAATAATATTCTTAATCGGCTTGTCTGTATATGTTTGCTCTCGTTCGTCCCTTGTTCCTTGTCCCTCGACTTGGGTCTTCGCTTTCAAGCTTCGCCCCCACAAGCCGCTCGGGATGACGGCTCGGGATGACGATTCAGGGAAACTTGCATTACTAGGTGTGTCATGCTGCCTGCCAGGTCGTAGCTGATAAGCGTAGACTGGAGCTTGCCTGCCTTGCCGAAGCTCGTCTTCCTGAGCTTGTCGAAGGAGAGCGTAGGCTGGTCGAAGTAGAACACACCGTGGTTAACATCTCAATATCTAACAATGTGTTCACCCATCCTCATTAAGATAGATCTTGTAAAAAAAGTCCAGGTCTGCCGGATCAGCAAAGATCCCCAGGACTTCCTCAGGATAATTCTGTCCCAATGGCACATTTGAGCGAACGTACAATTCACCATTGTCTTTACGAAAGATCCCTGAGCGTGAGGTCTGCAATTTTTCTCTCAACTCCTCATCAAAATCCCGGATGAGCAGGGTTACATCCGTCATACTCATGGGATCACTCATGTCTGGGACTCCCAATTTTTCGATTTCAGGAATTTTTCCAGATCTGCAAGACGTTCACTGAGTTCTTGAGTTAAGCGTTCCCATTCATCTCGTTCTGTTCCGGGTCCCAGTTTCTCAGGGTCATCAATTTCGGATTGCAATACATCCAGATAGCCTTGAACTCGAGCAAGATTTGATATGATCCTATCCCCCATCTCGCGAACTGAGGGTGGTGAGGGGGTCTTCTCTGACATTTCTGAAGTTATTTAAACTTAATTCTTAGAGACGCGGGATCGCATACGTGCAATGATATCTGAATCTTCCGCTTCCTGATTTTCAAATGATTTCTCCGGATCGACATCTTCATCCGTTTCATCACCGCTTAACTCTGTATCAGGGGCTGCTGCCGGTTCATCTACCTCAAAGATTTTTCCTGCTTTAAGTTTACCGAGTAGACTACTCACCTCAACATTGAACTCTTCAACAGTTTTCTCCAAACGTTTCAAAAGTTCCTCCATGAGGTCTTGACCATAGACATCATTAATACCATCAAGGAGATCATTGAGTTGTGATTTTAGAAAAGCCATGCGGCTTTCTGAATTATCAAAATCAACGGGTTCCTGTACTTCAGTCGTTTCTTCCAGTTCTTTCAGTTCTTCTTTTTTATCCGGCATACAGCACTCCTGTGAAAATTTCTTTGGTGATCATCCCGACTAATGCGGGAGGCTTTAAGCTAGGCAGAATCGTCGTCTCAGGCAAATATTACATACAAGAAATCGGATCAATCCACACCTGTCTAGAATAAATTCATTTTAGCCATCTGTCTTCGCTCATTGAGCTACGCCGGACAGGCAGATTAACACCCGTCTTCGTTTATAAAACTACGCCGGGCAGGCAGATTCCCACGGATATGTAGTTTGTGCATTCGTGCTTTGCGGTCTTCTCTTGGTCATAGTCGGGGTCTGTTGCATTGCTCCTTGGAAGCATGTTGGATTGAGATTTCGCTAAAATGAGCGTCAAGAAATATTTTTCTAGCGAATGAAGCGTGAAGATCACCAACAGCTTCCACAGAGCTGCCTTGAAAAAGCCTTTTGGTTCTTTTGGGCTTACAAAAGAACATAAGAAAGGGCCTGGTTCTGTTCCAAAATTCAATGTTTAGATAAGTAATACTGTGAGACTGGCCTTGTGTAAATAAAGCATTACTTCAATTTCAAAACGTCATAAACCTTACTGGAATCAATCCCGGGGAGGTCTCCGTAGATAAACACCTTCCAATTCAATATGTCCATTCACCTTGCTGAGTTCCGGTTTACTACTTAGCAATGAATACTTTAAGTCTGTAATTGCATCCGCATTTTCCTGGAGACAGAGATACAGCATGGATCTGAGTAAATCTTCTGTGGTTGCCTCTTCGTTCCCGATGATCTTAATATAGCCACTTTCTATGAAGGCTCGATTAGCCTTAGGCAGATATATCACTGGAAAATTATTAGAACGATAGGCCGGTTTCGGCTTCCAGGGTGTGACGATATAATCCGTGAGAACATCACGAGCCAGTTTTGGCACCAATTTCCTGTTTTCTGAGTTGAATTTCACTAGGGGGATCTTGAAAGGATTGGTCTCTGGATCCTCGGCAGGAAGCGCTGCAAAACCGGCAGGTCCAAACGAAACACTAATATAGTATCGGAGTGTGTCCGTAACCAAATAGGCTGCCGGAATATCACAAAACCAAGCCCCCTCCTGTTCATAAAAACTTAATTCCTGATAGGCACTCTGGCCCTGTGGTTTAAGATACAATCTTACATAATCAGGTTCGTTGAGATAATAAGGAGTGAGCACTTCCAACTGACTGGGGACACCCTGCAGAAAATGTTCCGGAGGACTATGATAAATCTCAAAAGAGAAGGCAAATTGAATAATACTGGATAATACCAGTAACCTTAGCAGAAAATTAGCTATCACGAAACTGAATCCCGGCATTAGAAAGGTATTGGTATAGCTGGAAATTATAATCATCCACCAGGTCTTGCACTGCTGAAGGATTAATGATGGTCTGCAAATAGTACTGTTCTCTGAGAGCCTGAATCTCAATTCTGCGACTCACCCACAAACGCTCACCGGCAACAGCCAGCGCTGCATAACCCGGGATTTGGTACAGCCAGCCTTTGCTCCAGGCGAAGGTCAGATAGGTTCCTGCACCAACCGCTGTCACTAAAGCAAAAATGCGTCGTGAACGATACTCCCTTAGATACTCTGATTCCTGCTCCAGATGAGTCTCATATTGCTTTAATTTTTCAGATTGCCCCAGCAGAGTCATTGCTTCGGAAAAGCTGAGTGCATCACTACCACGGTAAAGCTGCCAGGACGAATCAGCAAATATCTCAAGTTTGAGACTACTCTTCTGGAAAGCTTCGGGAACCTTCAGCCGCAATAGTTCACTATCAAATTGTAACCTGCTCTTTGTACTATCGACTTGTGCAAAACAAACGCCTGCAAGCAACAAGAACGTGATCATGACCTTCAGATAATATCTATGGAATACAGTTGAATGCATATTGGCGGGAATTTAGTCATTTTCACACAAGCTGTTAAGGGTTTTATCAACTCACTACTTATAATAACATCTATTCAGGATGATTTATTATTTGCCACAGATACACACAGATTTACACGGATATAGATAAAAAGCAAAATAATGACTTTGAACAGAAATCGTTGCCGAGTTTACAATTCAAAAACATGACCTTGCATGGTGGTGTCCTGTCGAAGGGAGCGTAGACCGGTCGAAATGCAACCCGGGGTTGAAAGAGTCCACAAAAAAGAGGATAGGAGTGTACCATGCATTTTTCTGCTCCCCTTTTCATCCAATATTTTTACCTTGGACCTTACATCATGATCGATTTTAGATTTATAAAGGAATTGTAGCATGGATCCTGTTACCCTCGGTTTTATTCTCTATTTGTTCCTCATTCTGGGGGTTGGTTTCTACACTGCCAGACTCACCCGCTCCATGAAAGATTTTGCCCTGGGCGGCAATCGGTTGGGACCCTGGGTCATCGCCTTCTCAGAACGGGCCTCCGGTGAATCTGCCTGGTTAATTCTGGGTCTTCCCGGTGCCGCTCTCGTGGCCGGCTTGCTGGAATTATGGACAGTTGTGGGCTGCGTTTCCGGGATCATCTTCTCCTGGTTCATTATTGCCAAACGGCTTCGATTAGCCACTGAAAAGTACAATGTCCTCACCTTACCGGAATTATTTGCCAAACGCTTCAAGGATGACCAGGGTATCATCAGAATACTGGCTTCACTGATCATCACCTTCTTTTTCACATTTTACGTTGCCGCTCAGTTCTCAGGTGCCGGGAAGGTCCTGAATGTCACTTTTGGGATCACCCAGATGCAGGGCATGCTCTTAGGGGCAGTCATTATCGTTTTTTACACCCTTATGGGTGGTTTCCTGGCCGTGGCCTGGACTGACCTGATACAGGGTATCATTATGATCGGCACCCTGGTTATTCTGCCTCTGGTGGCTTTCATTGAGATCAATTCATTGCCGGCCACGAGTTTTGCCCTCGACACTGCCACTTTGTATGGAGGGAAGGCGGGCATGGCGGCCTTTGCCGCCGCCATCGGCGGACTGAGCTGGGGTTTGGGTTATATGGGTCAACCCCATCTGGTCACTCGTTATATGGCCATTGACAAACCGGAAAATATCAAGATCAGCCGACGCATCGCCATTTCATGGGCGGTGCCCGCCTTCTTTGGCAGTCTGTTCATTGGACTCACCGGTTATTTTCTGTTAAACTCAGGCACTTTGATTTTTGAAGGTCAATTATTGACCTCCGTTTCCGCACTCAGTGACCCTGAAAAACTCATGCCCATCATGGCCCAGAACCTGCTCCATCCCTGGATTGCCGGTATCTTTATCTCGGGAGCCATTGCCGCCATGATGTCAACTGCTGATAGTCAATTGCTGGTCTCCACCACAGTGCTCACCGAGGATCTCATTGCCAATTATTTCAAGCGTTTGAAAGACCGTTTCGATTTGCTGCTTATCGGTCGGACACTCACCATTTTTATCGGACTGATCGCCTTTTATCTGGCCTGGCAATCCGAGAGTCTGGTATTTGAGATGGTGAGCTATGCCTGGGGTGGTTTAGGTGCCTCGCTTGGTCCTGCTCTCCTGCTCACTCTGTGGTGGAAAAAAGTCAGCAAAGC
>JAUVKO010000162.1 GCA_030596225.1 Fidelibacterota bacterium | reverse complement strand
CCTGATGATCCGGATGCCCATCTGGGATTGGCTATGATCACGGCTTACGATATGGTGAATGAATACAGCGAGACTTTTGATGATATCTTCCGCTTACTGGATGCAGGTAGAATTGACAGTATCGCCTATATCTATGATTGGGAAAGTGTGGATTTCTTCAATGAGCTGGACATTATGCAGGATCACATGTCCTATTTTACGGATGCGGATACTGCTGTTCACTTCATAATGCTGGTTAAAACCGAGATTGATGGGCTGGGACCCTATATCATTGGTGCCGGTAGTGAATTCGAGATCGTTCATATTCCATGGGTCGCTGTTGCAGCACTGGAGGTGGAAATAGAAATTCTCCGCGGAGCAGCTGAACTGATCATTGATGGGATCACAGCGGTCTATGATGAACTGGATGATATATTTATTCTCAACCTGGATCCCAGTGTACTGGATTTCAGTAGTATTGAAGATGAAATGGATCTGATCCTCATGCTTGAAGAATCGAATCCCAATTTTCTGACCCTTACTGATTATGGAGTAGAAAAGTTCATTCAGCTGGGTAATGATCTTGAGGACGCTATGTTTACCATCAATGAGTTCTTTGAGCTTATGGTAGATCTGGCTTATGCCATGCAACCCTTTGAAGATGATTTTAACATGGATGGTCTATCCTTTATCGAAGACATGGAAGAAATGGAAGTGAATAGCTTTGACCTCTGGCAGGACTTTGCTTTTCCGGATTCCATGGTGTGGGTGAATAACGAGCAAGTCAACTTCTCGGCCTGGTTTGACAATCCACCGACAAGTTTTCTCCTCATGTGGCGTGGACAGGTCTTTGGATACGATCTAACCTGGGGTGGTCTATTCCCGAGTCGCTATATCGTGGATGTTGCTCCGGCGCCTGCTGCAATGCCGGAATCCTTTGTGGTCCATGCAGCCTATCCTAATCCCTTCAACCCGGTGACCAACATTCGCTTTGACCTGCCTGCCGATGGCATGGTAAATATCAGCATATTCAATATACGTGGTCAACAGGTCGAAACATTAGTTCAGGAAGAACTGACTGCAGGCCGGCATGTTATCCCCTGGAATGCTGGAGAACTGTCATCGAATCTGTATTTCTATCGGGTTCAATATGATGGTCAGACTAGCACGAATAAGGTTCTATTGATCAAATAGAAATCTAATCATCTTGAATTTCGCAACATACAAGAGGAAGGAACTATGTTTCTTCCTCTTGGTTTATGTAGTCTTCAGTTCTGTTGCTATAGCTCAGGATTTCTATGGCTTGTTGAATAATATGTTAGATCAACCCGCATCGACTCGCCTGAGCCTGGCTGACCTTCAGCAAACACAGCTGAAACTTTCAAGTATGTATATCTATCAGGATTATTATCGTGAGAGTACACCGGGCATTGGCACCCAGTCACTTGCCGGCAATATCGCCGCTGTTAATTTGCATGCCGTAAATGCCCGGAGAAGTTTCAAATACGGAATCTTTTGCCAGATACAGGAACAACGCGATAGTTTCACGAATCTCGAAGCAGCTCTATCCGTAAATGCAGATTATCTACATGAAGGTCGCAATCTTGCCTTACAAATGGTTATTGGTAATGATAGGATTCTATGGGGTGTGGGGATTGACCGGCAGAGCACCTTATTTACTGCTCCCGTACTAATAAATAAATATCCCGAATCCGAAGACTCGCAGATGAATCGTTACTTCCTTGATTGGCTGGAACCCAGTTTTGGGAATGAATTAGACGCTTATGGTAAGTTTGATTTGACCGGTTTACAGACCTATACCAGCTTGCCACTGGGACCTAATCTGATTCTGGATCTTAATTACAGAATATCAGATAAGGCATTTGCACCTTATATAGATTATGTGAATAGCTCCAATATCGATGAGTTACAGGGTGATCGTCAGATGGTCTTTGATGGTGCCAACGTCAACAGGTTTCTGGAGATAGGTTTGGAAAGTCCACAATGGTCCTTTAAACCGACTTTGACCATGCAAAAGACCATTGCTGATATGACCATCGAAAATCCACTTCCAGAGGGTGTTATTGACGATTTTCCGGAATTGGGATGGCTGGATTTCAGTCGAAGTGGTGGTGCATTTGCTATTGAAGGCCAAGTATACGATCTGGATCTGGAGGTCGGGATTGGATATTCCCAGTGGGGGGTAAATACTGAGTTGACTACTCCAGTGCTTGGACGCTATTGGTTTTTTCCTATCGCGCATGCGGCTGAATTACATATATCGGGAAAAAGTATCTCGCAACACCTGGATTTCCACCGCGAGTTAATCAATCGAGGAATTAGGGTAGATCTGAACGCAGGATACCAGCATGCTTACTTTGATTTCAGGGTCGTTGGTGAAGCCGAACTTGAATTCAATATCCGTTCAGTTCCCATCGATTCTCCCTTACAATTCCACATGCATGTCATTTCCATAGGCGTTCCTATTAGCTATACCTTCAATTCCTTCACGCTGCATTATGAAATCAATCAGATGATCCCCTGGTTTAAACGAGTGGATGACAGTGCGCTGCAATTTCAAAGGGATGATCGTCAGCTTGATAGGGAAGTAAGAGGTGGTGGTCAACACATGATTGCTTTGAGCTATGCATTGAGGTAGTTATACCAATTACACCTCAAAACAATCTATGCATTCTTCATCTTTTCCAGTTTTACTGCTCTTAAAATTCCAACCAGAGCTCAAGCTATGCTTAAAATTTAAAGATTGTAAAACAGAAAAATCTTTTGAATTCATATAGACTCTTTTGAAGTACAATTGGTATTAACTAACAATCATGTAGAGGCGATGGATGGTGTATCTCAGGTAAGGAGATCTCAACCAGTTTCCGGAGCTGCAGAGCAGTGACCCTCCTACACCAAGATTACGGAGGACAGGCTAAACTGGTTTCAGTCTATCCTGAATATTTAAACCTGTTTGGCTCGTTTCACTCACTGAAAACAGGTTTAGTATTCCGATATTCGGAGCCCCTCCCGGTAATCAAAAAGCCCCGCCAAGTTATGTCCTCCACTGGCGGGGCTTCTTCCTAACTAACCGATAGGCAAGACTAAAACTCTATAATTAACTCTACCCGTCTGTTTTTTGCTCTACCCTGACTGGTGGCATTGTTTTCTATCGGCATCGTTTCACCATAACCGGTAGCAGTTAAACGATCTTCTTCTACACCACTGTCGATTAGATATTTCTTAACTAACTCTGCTCTTCTTTGGGATAGCCTCAGATTACCTGCTTCTCTGCCACTCGAATCAGTATGTCCATTTATGAGTAACCTGTACATGGGATTCTTTGTAAGAATATCAACCAGATTATTCAGAATCTCATAGGATGAGTTAGTAATAACATCTTTTCCATATACAAATTTTATCCCATGTAGTGCTTGTTCCAGCACTTTCGTGATTTCTTCCTCAATTTTAGGACAACCTTTGTTCTCAGCAATTCCGGCAGTATCCGGACAGGCATCATCGAAATCAGCAATTCCATCACCGTCAGTATCGGGACAGCCATTGAATAATTCCAGGCCCGGTTCTTCCGGGCAAGTATCATTTATGTCAGCAATTCCATCACCATCAGTATCCGGGCAGCCATTGAATATTTCCAAGCCCGGTTCTTCCGGACAAGCATCATCTCTATTAGCGATTCCATCACCATCAGTATCCGGACAGCCATTCAATATTTCTAATCCCGGTTCTTCCGGACAAGTATCATATATGTCAGCAATTCCATCACCATCGGCATCCGGGCAACCTGCTAATTCTTTAACTCCGTATTCATCGGGACAAGTATCATATTTATCAGCAACACCATCTCCATCGGTATCCGGGCAACCTCCCAGCGCCACTGGACCAACTAGATCAGGACAGTCATCTTTTGCATCAGATACACCGTCACCGTCCCTGTCTTTTGCTTTCCCAAAGTTAAATACGATACCAACAGAATGCTGCATGTATAGATCATTTCCATTTCCGATACTATAATCTATGTCATCTTTGTTTGAGTGTATGAATGTTTCCTGAAATACAATATTTGCGTCTTGCGAGAGTTTATAGGTCAGACCTGCTCCAATATCAGGTAGTTGCAGGGCCCCTAGTTTTCTGCTTGGGTATTGGTGTGAAAAATGTAAATAACCCAGTCCGGCAAATACAAATGGTCTAAATTTCACATCATCATAAGTGTAAAAATTATATTTTGCATTAATATTTATCTGCAACATGTTAAGGGTAAATGACGATGTTGAGTTATCAGAATAACTGATATCACCAACAGATGTATTTAGAACAACATCAAAATGCTCTGTGATATTCCTTGCGAAGGTTATTCCACTAAATGCCTGACCTTGACTGAAGCTGAAAAAACCGTTTCCTAATTCTCCGCTGTAATGTTCCGAACCAAGCGTTAATCCAAGGCCCCATTTTCTCTCGGAAGTCTGGGCAGTCAAACTGATCGCCAGCAACATTGCCATAATCACCATCAACGATTGTTTTCTCTGCATCTTTGTTCTTTTACCCCACTTTTTTCTTAGGCTAGGACATAGATAACTATACTGATAAACTATACTCTATAACCTGCTAAATTCGCGATGAAAATAAATTAAACACCACCACTACCAAGCATCTTTATTAAAATGAAAGTGATTTGTTTTGAATTGTGATACATATCATATTCAAGACGGCAGGACGGTTAAAGGCATGCGATAATGAATAATACCAATTACACCTCAAAACAATCTATGCATTCTTCATCTTTTCCAGTTTTACTGCTCTTAAAATTTCAACCATAGCTCAAGCTATGCTTAAAATTTAAAGATTGTAAAACACTACTGTCCCGTTATAAGTCCTATAAACCCAACGAGTTACTGGAGTATCCCAATAATAAACGGGAAGTATTATGTGTAAGTACTTGATTTATAGAGAATTTCTCAAAGATTATGGCAAATAATAACTGCAGAAATGTGTAAATGATAAATCCGACTACCATTATTCTGAAGGATTTTCCACAATATATAGCCTCAAAATGCAATCTAAGCGCGTGTCTGATCGTTTGGATCTTTGGCCTTCCTAATAAACTGATTTTCCAGTTCAAGTCGATTATTTTATTTGTACAGTCTAACATGATATTTATAATGTGCTTACGGCAACGCTATTTAATTTAGATGGGACAGTAGTGATATACGGATATAAAAGTGAACTTTATTGCTGAATAACTTCAAGATTCTGAAAGTAGTCAATAAGTTATATTGATGTCTTCTACCTTTCTCTAATTCGATAGCCAACACCCTTGATAGTAACATTTTTCG
>JAUVKO010000228.1 GCA_030596225.1 Fidelibacterota bacterium | reverse complement strand
CACCTTATCATTTCAACCTTTGATAAGGCAGACCACTGTTGGCGTACGGTTAAAGATGTGGAATTGCCGGCTGATCCACGAATCGCAGGCGATGAATTGACTCATGACATGCCGATTGAGAAAATGGAGGAGTTTCGGGATCACAGAAGCTGTTAAACGGATCGAACGGATCCAGGATGATGATCGGGAGTATTCTTGGGGGCGAAATTGGGATTACATCCCAACAGGGACACTCGCCTTAGAAATCAAAGAGCGCTTCCATGGGCAGAAAGTTATTAGAGATGGCAAAACCCAACGACTGGAAGATTGCTTGAATCGATTCATTCTCCTATTGATCAAGGCAGCAGAGATCATGAAGATTGAAAACGTAGAGCGAGAAGCTAGGTGGCGTGAATACGAAAAGGAGCGTGAAAGAGAGCAGTTGGCTCAAAGGAAACGTGAATTGGAGAAGGTGCGAACTGAGCAACTGTTCAAATCCGCAAATGATTGGCAGCAATGTCAGATGGTCCGGACCTACATCTCAGCAGTCATAAGTAGTGAAAACGCAGCGTCTGATCAAACCGAGATCAAAGCATGGATCACATGGTCCACCAGAAAGTTAGAAGCACTTGAGTCCAAGTTGCTTAATCCAGAACTTATCGAAGTGGATTCAATTAGAGCTCAAAATTATTGGTAATTTGCTACCTGCTGGAAGATTATATCCAAGGGACCATAATTCCATGGAATTTGCGATACTATTGCTCAAATATTTTGACACAATTTCCGTAACCTACTGACTATCAGAGATATATTCAGGACTTAAAATCCCTCGGCCTTAAAAGCCGTGCCGGTTCGATTCCGGCCCCGGGTACCAACCTACGCCCCACTATTCGTGGGGACTTCGATTGTCAGGCCAATCACTTAAAATTATCTGATATATCTAGGGAAAGCTCGCCGAAGCACGGAGTGCGCAGGAGAGCCTCGGGTACTCGACTTCGCTCGCCAGAGCGAGGGAGACCGCATCGTAGCTGAATAACATGAAGCGAAGACGGGTACAAATAATCAAAAAAACATACACAAGCTACGTCGCAGCAGGCATGAGGAGTGAAAATGTATTATGTTTACATTCTTCAATCACTATCACATCCAGATCGATTCTATACCGGAAGAACAAATGATGTGAATCGTAGACTAACAGAACACAATCGCCACAAAAATGAGTTCAGTTCAAGATATAAACCATGGCATTTAAAAACCTATATTGCATTTAGATCCAAGGAACAGGCTATTTCTTTTGAAAGATACTTGAAAACACCTTCTGGAAGAGCATTCGCCAAGAAAAGGTTATAATTCAGACTCTGTGCGTAGGAGAATCTAAAGTGCTGCTCTAATAATTCCCTTTCCCTGGGATCAGATGTCTTACACCGCCGCGTGGATTCTCAACATCACCATCTCGTCTCGGAATTAAGTGAATATGACAATGAAAGATAGTCTGTCCGGCAGATTTACCACTATTTATACCGATATTAAAACCGGTGACAAGTGAATCAGCCACTTCAATATCTGATTTTAGCTGAGCCATGAGATCATTGGTGGCGTTTACTTCTGCTTGAGTCAAATCAAAGTAGGTTGCAGCATGACGTTTGGGAATTATCAGAGTATGCATCTCCGTTACTGGGAATCCATCACGAATTGCGAATGCCAGTTCATTCTCAACAATTACCTGTTCAGCATCTACCTCACAGAATATACAACCAGCTTTAGTTTGATCTTTCACTCTATGGTGCGACTCATTTCAAAACTTCCCAGTGCCCACCCTTTTTAGGACCGACATAACGTATGCGTGCTTCCTCTTGTAGCTTAGCAACTGCACGTTCGACGGCTCTGCGAGATTTACCAATTGTTTCAGCAACTTGCGCAAGTGTTAGCTCCGGATTTCTTTTTAATAACTGAAGGATCTTCTCCGGCGTTTTTACCGTCGTTTCTACCGTCGTTTCTACCGTCATTTTCTCTTTCGCTTCGTCAGGATAATGAAATACTACCCACAACCCACCAGTTTCAAACTTAATCTCAGGTTTAGGAACACTTGCGGCTTTGCAAGCATCCATGATACGTTCAATCCCACGTCCCCAGGCTTCAATCATCCCGGCGCGAAAGAAAGTGTTAGCAATATCAGGGTTATATGGTTTAGATGAATGTTTCTGTAATAGATTCTCAACGGTCCAATCACCTGGTAATTGACCAGGATTCCAGATCATAAGCTTATCTGAGTATACACTGATCTGAATCGGGGTTCCACTGCTATAATCTTTATGAGCGACAGCATTTAAGATTGCCTCACGCAAGGCTTCTATTGGCATAGGATAACTCTCAACTCGCTGCAAACCTTCATAAGATATGAGTGCTTTGAGATATTTAGCCTTTAGGGTTTCAATTGTTCGATCCGGTTGCAGGAATGCAGGTCCTTGAATCTCGTCCTGGTACCTAAGATCAGAATTAGTTTCAAAATAGCCGGTTTTAATGTAAGCACCGGTAGTGAAGCGCTCTGGATCCGGATGAAAGAGTATGACAGCAGCTTGTTTAAGATGGTCATCTTCCAACAAGTGTAATCGATCTAGCAGAGTATTATTATCCTCTGCAAGTGTATCGCTATCGAGACGTCCGCTACGTTTGGCAGCTTTACGGAATTTAGCAAGTGCTTCCAGCTTGAGATCATCAATTGAAACATTGGGTACTGGTACACTATCCCAGAATTTGCCCACTTTGTTTAACAGAAAGCGACTCAGTGCAACACCCTTTAGTTCTTGTTTGGTACTACCACTGCGATAGTGGTATTGTCCTTTATAGCTAATGGGATGAGACTGTGGTTCAACGTGTATTCGAATCAGATCTTTTCCGTCTTCTTGAATCAGATCCACATCTGGCACAATTCCCAGGATATCCCTGATTTTATTGGGTAGTTCTTCAAGTAACCTATCTGCATTGGTGAGACCTACTGGAGCTCCATCATCATCGCGGCCGATCTCTAGGGTACCACCATGGGCATTGGCGAAGCCACTGAGCCATTTCAGGTACTCATCCCGCCAGGATTCTTTCCATTCTACATGTTGGTGTTCTTTCATTGGAAGTGAATTCTCCCTACAGTTAACCCTTTGGATAGTATTTGTAAAACTTACACAGAATTTAGTACCGACCCAGTTACTTACAAGTCGAAGTAAAGACCCAGGACGCCAATATCAACAATGGGAATAATGCTGATATGATCTTTTCCAGAAAACACCCAAGCTCGTCGATGGATATATATCTTCTTAAGTATTTTATTTTCAATAGTATTGATCATACTATTTTTCGGCCATCTGTAAGAAATCTGACCCTATATTTCTTACAAGCAAGGACTACTTTACTTTTAGCAGAAAGCTTTCTCATTTCTTCTTAATTTGTACCCCCGCCCTAAACCCGGTAAGCTGCACCCTTGTCGACGATGGATTTGAGAGCTCTTTAGGCAGTATTTCGAATCACATAAATGTTGCTTTCCCTAAATCTTGCTTTGGTAAGCATGATCTCGTATCGATAGTAGATTATCTGCCTGGAACCGGAAAAAATTAAAATTATCAATCATTAATCATGACAACTTATTTTATCAAATTCATTTTGATAATTGATTGCTCTGAATTTGAGCTAAGTAAGGCAAAGTAGATGCCACTTGATACGGCTGTACCAGAATTATTCTCACCATTCCAGCTAACCTGATGCACACC
>JAUVKO010000179.1 GCA_030596225.1 Fidelibacterota bacterium | reverse complement strand
AGCAATTTCAGTTTTAATCTGCGAAGGACTTGGGGAACTACGCATTTTGAGGTTCTGGATGGTGCCGGAATAATGGCAACACTTCCCATGAATTCCGGAAACTCATTGAGTTCCAATCATATTCTTATAGCACACCTGCGTGGAGCAAGACGGACTGTTCTGGATATTGATTCCGCTAATAATTGGGAGCAGAATCCCGCGTTTCCGCAAAGTGAAGAAACTAATCTAAGCTTTAGCTGGCAGTGGCTTAATAGACGTCCCGAGGCAGATGCCGTAAGCTTGCCCCGGAATGGCGTGGGACTCTTGGTGCATGCAGAGACTACTTTGCCACAGGTCTGGGGCCAGGGAGATTATCAGAAAGTCTGGCTGGAAGGTTTCTTCAATCTGAAGATTCCTAAAACACCATTGGTCTTCTATAATCGTAGCAAATGGGAATATCATGCAGGTGATATCCTTGCTCAGGACTCCATTGGCTTCATGTCTACAAGTCCACTCTATTTTTCTCCGGGCACTATCTTGAATATGGCACAGACAGGAATATTTGATCTCCCGGAGAGTTATAATCTTCGTGGGCAAACAGGGGATTATCCGGCTACTGAATTGATCTACAATATCAGCGAATTACGAGTAGCACTGCTTAAGTCTTTTCCGGCACATTTTCTCGGATTAGGGCTTACCGGAATCACGAGTGCTCTTTTTCATGATTTTGGATATCTACCAGAAACCGGAGAAACACTGGCTACGATGGGCGCAGAGCTCAAATTCAACCTGAGCATTGGAAAACTGGCTTTACTGACGCTTTCTACTGGAGTAGGTGGCGATATTGATTATTGGCAAAATGTTCTGGATGATCCGGATTATGGTAAATTCTGGAATGATCATTATTTCCGCATGGCTTTGGTTAATCCATTTTGAGTTTGATGCTTTTTCTCGCTGAGTCGCAAAGACGCAGAGCAAAGCTTGAGGTGTCACACTGCCTGTCAAGTCGCCTGCCTTTGCCGAAACGGTCTCCGCCCGCCTGCCTTAGTACGCAGTACGGCGGACAGGTGCAGGCAGGTAGTTTTCGTCTTCCTGCTTGCCTAGGCGTAGTTCGAAGAACGAAGACTGGAGGTTCTCGAAGGATAGAAAACGAAAACTGGTCGAAGTGCTCTCGAAAGCGAAGTCGTGGAAACATAGATTACTGAATTTGTGAGTTTAAAATAAATTCGTAAAGTTCGTTGTAAAAAAAAACAAGGAAACGGGAAATTAGAAATTGACCACTGATAAACGGAAATATTTAAACCCCCAAACCCTGGCGACCCTGGCCAATATGCAACTCAGGGCCCGCATGGTGGTAGAGGGTTTTATTGTAGGTCTGCACAAGAGTCCCTATCATGGTTTTTCTGTTGAATTTGCTGAACATCGTGCCTATGGACCCGGAGATAACCTGCGCTATCTGGATTGGCGCCTTTATGGCAAAACGGATCGTTTTTATGTAAAGCAATTCGAAGAAGAAACCAATCTCAAAGCCCATATCATGCTGGATATATCCAGATCCATGGCCTATGGGTCTGACGAGATCAGCAAACTGCAGTATGGCAGTTATTTATCAGCCGCGTTAACCTATCTGCTTTTACGACAGCAGGATGCAGTGGGTCTCACCTTGTTTGATACAGAGATACGCACGCATATTCGACCCTCTTCCCGGCCATCCATGTTAAATAACATTCTTTCTCATCTGGAAAATGTCACACCAGGTGAAGAAACGGCCATTGGAAATAGTCTGCACCATCTGGCAGATCGTATTAATCGTCGGGGGCTGGTGATCATTATTTCCGATATGTTAGACGAATTGGATAACATTTTATATGGGCTCAAACACTTTCGCCATGATCGCCACGAAGTACTGGTCTTTCATGTTCTTGACCCGAGAGAGATTGATTTTGATTTCGATGCTCAGGCCAAGTTTAAAGACATGGAATCAGGCGAGGTCATAGCGACGGAACCCTGGCATATCCAAAAAGACTATCAAGCGGCTGTGAAGCAATTCCAAAGCAGCTTGAGTATGCGTTGCCGAGAGCAACATGTGGATTATGTACCCCTGACAACGGATCAATCTTTGGATGTGGCCTTGTTAGCTTATTTGAGCAAGCGTCATTCTGCGAGGTAGACGGACTATTTTGTTCTCGTTACCCACCAACTTCAGTTGGTGGGTAAAGTAACCCCCAATATTATGTGAAAGCGGGTTTAAACCCGGGGTTATTGACACCTATAATAATATTTTTCACGTTGATTGCCTTTCCACAACTCCTATATTCGCAAACTCAATGAGATTCTTAAAAGCCACATTATTGCGACCTTGCTGGTCAATTCTATTTACAATCATTCTGGTTGTTGGGATTTCATTTCCACTATCTGCTCAGGATAAGATCAGTATCACCGGACAAGTAAGCGATGCAAAATCAGGTATGCCCCTACCGGGCGTTAACATCCAGATTCAGCGCAGTTCATTGGGAACCACTTCGGACCTGAAGGGTTCTTTTCAATTGAATGATCTAGCTCCGGGAATCTATCAACTTTCCTTTTCAATGATGGGTTATGCTCCATATTTGGCGAAAGGCATAGCAGTAGTCCAGGGAGTCCCGGTTGAATTAAAGATTGAGTTGAAATCGAATGTATTAGCCTCACCCCAGGTGGTAGTAACATCCAGCCGTAAAGCTCAGGACATCTTAGAATCCCCGTTTTCTGTTTCTGCCATTGGACCTCGGGAAATCCAGTCCAAAGCAATTGTCAAGATGATAGATATTCTATCTTATGAATCGGGTGTTTCTACGATCAAGGGTCAACTGAATATCAGAGGCGCATCAGGATATAGCTTGGGTGCCGGCAGTCGCTCACTATTACTCATCGACGGCATTCCCATGCTGGGAGCTGCTGCCGGTAACGTGACCTGGGCTACTGTCCCAACTTCGGAGGTCGACCGGGTGGAAATTGTTAAATCCGGCGGATCTGCTATGTATGGGTCCAGTGCTATGGGGGGCGTGGTGAATATCATCACTAGAAATGCACCACCGGAACCGGAAACCCGCATATCCACTCAGTTAGGGGTCTACAGTCATCCACGGGTGGAGCAATGGAAGTGGCGCGACTCAAGAGGGGTTCTTTACAATACTGAGTTGTCACATTCCCGCAGTTTTGGTGATCATGCAGCCTGGATTCGCGTCCAAAAACGTCTTGACGAAAGCTTTATGGGGTTAAGCTGGGAAGAAGCCTTGAATATTTCAGGCAAGTTAAAACTTAATTTTGGCAATGCCCACTCCGCAGCACTTTTTGTGAATATACTGGATGATAAGTATGGATTGCTTTCTACCTGGAAGAGTCCTGCAGATCCCTTTGAAGCACCTGTCGGGTCTGAAAATGACTACAATAATGGGTTCAAAACCATTGTTAATGGACATTACAACTACGTTCATTCACCTAAACTAGCAGTAAAAGTACGGGGTAGCGGGTATCTGAATTCATGGGAGAGTTTTGGGGTTGATACCGACTACTCCAATGAAATCCGATATTTTGGAGAACTCCAATCCAGCCGAACCTGGTCTGAGAATTTTTCAAGTGTGATAGGCTTAACTGCTCAACAAAATGGAGTTGAAGCCCAGATGTTTGGTGAACATGAAAGCAATTCCCTGGCTGCTTATCTTTTGGCTCAGAAGAAAATCGCCCAGGTTACTTTTTCGCTGGGTGGCCGCTGGGAAACCTATGCTGTAGATGGAGTGTCACAGGATCAGGTATTATCACCACAACTGGCTTTGAACTGGAAACCAACAGCCTGGATGGCCATGAGAGTATCGACGGGTAAGGGTTTCCGGGTTCCTACGGTGGCTGAAATGTTTACAAGTGCTCGCAGAAGCATTTTTACAGTTGAACCTAACCCGGACCTGGTTTCTGAAACCAGTATTAGTCGAGAAATTGGAGTCACACTTTTGGCTGGCCAGGTGGGTTTCCTGGATCTGATTAAATTCGACATGGCTATCTTTCATAACAAGTTTAACAATCTGATCGAACCCGTTCCCGATAGCATAGCTGTGATCCATTTTCAAAATATCTCAGATGCGCGAATTCAGGGGATGGATGTTGGATTAGGGTTTAGTCTTTTTGACAATCTGCTGGATTTAAAAACGGCCTACACCTGGTTGGATCCGGTGGAGACGAGTACAGAAGGTGATATTATCGATACACTTTCTTATCGCTACAGACACCACTGGGTCAACACCCTGGGGCTGCACTATTGGAATCTGGATGCGTCCCTTGAATATCGCTATGCCAGCAAGCTGGAGAGTGTTGAACTCTTCCAGGAAAATGTTCTTACGGGACAAGATGAACGCGTACCGGTCCATATCTGGAATGCCGGTTTGGGAACTACTTTCAAGGATTGGCGCTTTCTATTCCGGGTTGAGAATATCTTTCAATATTACTATACCCAATTGGAACGTAACATGGAAGAAGAGCGGCTTTTTACTTTAACGGTAGAGCGAAAGTTATGACATAGGGATTCTTAGTCGTGAATTATCAAATAGGATCGTCACATTGAGCGGAGTCGAAATGTATAGGACGATACATAGCATGGGCAAAAAGGGAATATTAGTGATTCTGATTACCGTGATAGGTATCTCATTCACCTCCTGCGCTGATCCAGGTGGCCTGAATGCTGTTTCCGGGATTCAAGGTCGCATCATTTTCTCAGGCGAGAAGCCAGACTCTATTAAAGAAATTGCATTAGTGTTCCTGGACCCACAAGCCCAAAATGACCCGGGAAATATTGGAGAATATCTGATTAACTATAGTGATC
>JAUVKO010000065.1 GCA_030596225.1 Fidelibacterota bacterium | reverse complement strand
CCCAGGGCTGGAATGCCTATGATCACAATGGAGTCATCCCTACCGATAGTCATGGAAGCTGTGTTGCTGGTATCGTTGGTGCCCATTCAAACAATGCCAATCAGGTGGCCGGTGTGAACTGGGCCTTAAAAATGATGATCGTTGCAGGAGAGAGTCAAACAACCTCCATAGTCATTGAGGCATATAGCTATATCCTGGAACAAAAATTAGCCTGGCTGGAATCTGGTGGAAGCAGAGGTGCTTTTATTGTCGTCGTAAATTCCAGCTTCGGAGTTGATTATGCAGACTGTGAATCAGGAAACTATCCCATCTGGAATGATATGTATGATGCCATGGGGGAAGCCGGTATCCTTTCTGTGGTGGCCACAACCAACAGCAATACAGATGTTGACCAATACGGTGATGTACCGACAACCTGCAGTAGCCCTTACCTGATCACAGTGACAAACACAACTCAGTACGACACAAAGTCTACTGCCGGTTATGGAGCAGAATCCATTGACCTGGGAGCCCCCGGGATGCTCATTCTTTCCACTAATTTTTATCAGGGCACCACGATTAAGTCTGGAACCTCAATGGCCGCACCATACGTTACCGGAGCCGTTGCCTTGATGCATGCAGCAGCCAATCAAGATCTGGCCCGCTATTATGAAGAACAGCCTGCACGGGCTGCACAGATATTCAAGTCCATGATTCTCTTATCAGTTGATCCCTTGACCGCTCTGGAAAATATCACTGTTAGTGGCGGACGCTTGAATCTGCATCAGGCAGTCTTGAAAGCTGCTTCCTGGTTACAGACGGGAGATGGAGATATGAATCAGGATGAGCAAGTCAATATCCAGGATGTCATCATTTTAGTTAACCTGATCCTGGGAAACATGGAAACAACTCCCGAGCTGCTTACCGCAGGTGATCTTGATTATGATGAACTGCTTAGTATTCAGGACCTGGTTTATCTAACTGACCTTATTTTACAGTAAGGGAGGGGAGCACCAGAGTACGTTTGCTTCGGTATTTGTGACTTTTAGCAGATAAAAAAACCCACCGTTATGCGGTAGGTTTTTTAATATCCTGTTTGGAGTAGGATCAATACAGGAATTTTAAGATGAACATAGCACCGATTCCGGCCAGGGTGATCAAGAATGCTCCCATCTGACGGATAGGGGCTTTGGGATCTTGAAAAACATTGACTTCAAATTCATGTAAATTTGAAGATCCGCGAGAATCAATAAGTTCAATAATAAATTTATTTGAACCTTCATTAGAGGCATCCGGTGTCCAGGTGATCAGTCCCTCTTCCGCGTTCATTTCAGCGCCGCTGGGGAGTAATATCTTGGAATAAGTAATACTGTCCTCGTTCAAGTCCCGGGAAGCCAATTGATAGCGATATTCACGGTCTGTGAGGACAACCGCAGAAGGCGTGGAGGTTACCTCCGGCAGGGCATTTACAAACAAGGTGACCTTTTGGACATTCGTGATATAGCCGTCAGTAACACTAACCTTGAATTGAGCATGGTTGATCTGGTCAATTCCCGGTGTCCAACGCAAAATTGAACCATCGGTAATTTCAACACCAGCCGGTGCATCAAAGACTTTATAGATCAACTCCTGATCGGTATTTAGATCCAGTGCTTTGATCTCATACACATATTCCTGACCGGCAATGGCCATGGTGTCTGCTTTAGAAACGATGGCGGGAGGTGCGTTGGCATAGATCGCGAACTTATATGTGTCAGAACTGTATTTATCTGAGACCTTGACGAAAACCTCATTCCAGCCCTTTTGAGTCTTGCTGGGTGTCCATACGATCTGACCGGCATGAGATATTTGCATTCCTTTGGGTGCCGATAAAAAAGCATAGCTTAATTTCTGATCTTTGTTCAGATCAGTAACCGGGAGGGTCATTGTATAAGGTCGAGCTACTGTTGCCAGGGAATCAGCATTTTTACCAAAAATAGGTGCGCTGTTCACATACACAGTAACTTTTTGAAGATCGTCTCTTAAGCCATCGGATACAGAGATAGTGAAGGTTTGCTTCCCCAATTCTGCCTCTGTTGGAGTCCAGGTCATGCGACCACGACGACTAATGGTCAAGTTGGGAATACTGCTCTCTGAGAGCAAATAGCTGATATCCTGATTATTGTTGGGATCATCAACCTCAACATTGTAATGCCAGGGTTTTCCAACCGGAACATGCACTTCATACCTGGAGGTGATTACCGGGGGCGTATTGGCAAAGAGGGTGAAGGAATCCAGTACGGTCGACATATCGTCTGTGAGTTCAAAAAGAATGTCATGAAAACCGGTTTGCTGTTCATTAGGGGTCCAGGTGATTCGCCCGGAAGATTCCAAAACCAGATTTTGCGGAGTGCGCAGTGGAATAAGACGTGCGGTGTTCGGAACGTTTTTGTCCTGAATATTCACCTGTCCAACATAAGGTTCATTAATGGAAGCCACCGGTCCCGGTTTTTCAAGAATGAGAGGTGGAATATTAACATAGAGCGTGAATTTCTGTAGGGTTCGCTCAAAACCATCATGAACACCCAGAGTGACATACTGGGAGTCCAACTGCGTGTCACTGGGTAACCAGCGGATAAGGCCTTCTTCATCTATCTGCATTCCGGCAGGAGCTGAGATTAATTCATAATCCAGATATTGTTCTTCATTCAGGTCTTCCAATTGCAGCTGGTAAAGATATTGTTGTCCGGTCTGAGCCAGGATTGCAGGCGTAGAGAAAATATCAGGGACATCATTAACATATAGTGTAAACGTTGTATCCAGATGTTGACCAAAAGAATAGGATATCTGGTGATAGCCCAGTTGGTTTTCAGCAGGATTCCACCTTAAGACAAAATCCTTACCAAGGCGCATACCCTCAGGGTAGGTCTTGAATTTGACATATGCTTGTCCGGGATCCATCTCTTCCTGACGGGGAATATTATGGGTAAAGCTTTCTCCCACATGCAGAATAACGTCCGGAGCCCTTGGTTTTCGTTTAGCTTCGGGTACGACAGGTGTATCCATTGCAGAGACGGGATCGGCTGTCAATTTTTCCATAAGTGGAGGCACAGTCGGGGATTCGGATTCGAGGTCTTCCTGAAGCTCAATATCATTTTCAGTTTCAGAAGTGCTCTCTAATTCTGCCATGGCTTCAGTCTCATCCGGATCAACAGCTCGGAATTGGTAATGACCTTGTCTTTCCATCAACAATCCATCAACGAAAGCAAATGCGTTAGATGCAAAGAGATCATCATCAACAAGAGTACGAAAATGTTCAAAACCATCACCATTGGATTCTTGCTCGAGGTAATAAACCCGATCACCTGTTTTAATGAGGGCCTCTTTTAACCCATCTCCATCTAAATCTGTAAAAGCCAATTGGTGTATGGCTTCGGAAAAGGACTGCCAAATTGAGCCACCACGACCTGAATCATATTGGTAAATATTACCCTTGGAACTACCGAGGTACACCTTTTTAACGCCTGAGCCATCCAGATCAGTCGAGGCAATTCCTGCTAAATGGATAATCTCTGAGGCACCATCTCTAAGCTTAATGGATGAAATGGGTCGATTGGTGTATTGGTCTTCCCCGGTTGATACAATACCTGCTGCGATAAGCTTGTCATTTTGTTTCTGAAAAAGCAGAATGTCATCATGCTGATCACCATCCACATCATTGATAGTCAGAAGCGTGGAGACGGGCAATTGTGACATATCAAGAGGTAGCCCGGAGAATTCGATCTGGATATCAGATGTGCTTAGGTCACCCTTGAATTCAACAATCAACAAATTGGCCTGGGGAGCGCTTAAAGATATGATCAGCTCGCTAAGACCATCCCGGTCAATGTCACCGCTTTCAATTTGAACCGGACGTGCATAAAGCCCATTGTCTGGAGTCCAGCCCCATTGAAAACTGGGAACAAAGTCAAACTCAGTCCCTGTCCATTCGAATCCATACATCCAGGGGGCCCTGTTTCCTGAAGCGGCTGAAACCAGTTTGGTAATAGCTACCAGCTCGGGCCGGCCATTCAAATTCAGGTCCGTCAGGGTAAAATCCACCCATTCACCCACCAGGTTTTCAGGGAGGGCAAAACCCCATGTAAGCTCAAAGTTACCACTTGGTGTAACCTCGAAAGTGATCAATTCAGATCCTGACCCGGGAACCTTTCGAATGGCTCCAAAATCATTATTCCCATCATGATCGAGATCGCCAAGGTCCATCAGGTTGTGAATATCTCGCAGACCATCCAGACCCCAAAGACTGCTGGTGAAGAGAATGATCAACAGTGGGACCAACAAGATATGATGTAGTATGACACGACTAGAAAAATGTTTGCTCATCATGGAAACCCATTTCTGTATGATTAAAACTTTTGAATCCTACTCCAAACTTTTAGCCAATTTATTGGGCTAAGCTACTGTATGCAATATAAATTTAAGCTGACACTTAAAGTAAATTCTTAAAAGACTTGTGTAAAAAATCGAGAGTAAGTATATTGTTCCAACTGCTTGTTTTGAGTTGAAAAGAAGCACAAGTTATCAAGCGATATTTATGTGATCACAGTACATGGAAGGTCGTTTGCATTCTGCTGGCTGATACAGGGAGGTAATGAAAAGATGAAAAGATGGATCAATACAATTATTTTTTTACTGGTAATGGCAGGCTCACTGCAGGCACAATTTGCTGAAGGGAAGACCGTGCTGCGAGGCGCTATTGGTCCGGCATTTTCTTATATGCTTTCTTTCGAACTGGATGAAACTGCGTTTGCGGCCTTGAGTAGTTTCTCACCGGGTGCTCATTTTGATATTGGTGACCCCACCAACACCTCGATCATCAATAGTAGTGGAATGCTGGTCACAGGCTTTGAGGGTTTCGGCGAGGTTACGCCTCACTGGACCATTGGTATGTATGCCGGCCAGGGAGAATATTTAGCCTACGCACAGGACGCTGCCAATGTTGATTACATGATTAATTTTGTTGTTAGTCAAGTGGGAGTAACCGCTGAATTTAATACTCACTCACGATCACGTTTCAAATTACTGGGTGGTTCACTGTTTGGAATTGGACAGGCATCATTAAATGCCAGTTCTTCTCCGGCCAATGAGAGTTGGACCAATATCGTTTCAGGTGACTCGCTTCGTCAGGCTTTTGAATTGTCTTCCTGGACACCGGTTATCCAACCCTATCTTGGGATGCGTTTTGATATTTCACGTTCCATGGGTTTTAAAGCCATTGCCGGCTGGAATGAACAGGTTGCGGCTGCCGGTAGCTGGAAACTTTATCACAATAAGGTAATTAGTGATTCTCCGGAAGTTCTTTTGCGTGCCTTGTTCTTTCGTTTTCAGCTCTATGTAATCCTTTAACCGATGTATGAGGACGCTTATCCAGTTATAATCCTCGCAGCCGAATCGATTGATTACTAACTAGACCAAAGTGCTATTATTATCTGGTACGTCCAAATGGATGCTTTCATCAAATCAATATGACCATTATTTTACGAGCCATTGATTTAATTTGGAACCTTAGAAGGAAACTGTAATTATAAAGTAGCTATGAGAACCTTAAAATATATTACACTTGTCTCCCTCGTTCTTGTCGGGATTTTTGCACTGAGCCCCTCAGGACAGGATCTCTTTGCCCAGGGGAGTGACTTTTACAATAAATGGCGCGACTTTCAGGATATGGTCAAAATCATCAATACTAATTATGTTGAAGATGTTGACTGGGATAAAACCATGATCGGTGCCCAAAATGGTCTCATGGAAGCTCTGGATCCTCATTCAGTCTACATTGTTGCGGATCGTATGGATCAGATCAATGAGAGCTTTCGAGGTAATTTTGAGGGTATCGGTATTGAGTTTGATATCATAGATGATTATATCACCGTCATTACTCCCATTGTTGGATCACCTTCTGATGGTCTGCTTCATCCAGGTGATCAGATCGTTAAAATTGACAATGAATCAGCTTACAAGATCACCCGGGATGGTGTATTTGATAAACTGCGTGGTCCCAAGGGTTCAAAAGTTGAGCTAGAGATCGCCAGGCTGGGAGAAAGCGAATTGATTCCAGTCAGTATCATTCGTGATAAGATTCCCATATACAGTGTCTTAGCCAAGTTCGTCATGGATGACGGTACCGGGTACATTTTGCTGAATCGGTTCTCATCCACCACTTCTGAAGAGGTGATCACAGCCATTACTGAGTTACAGGCTCAAGGGATGGACAAACTCATCATTGATCTCCGCAATAACAGTGGTGGTTACATGGATGAGGTTATCAAGATTGTGGATCATATTTTACCAGGGGGTGAGAAAATATTGTCAACCAAAGGGCGCTTGAAGAATGCGAATGAGGAGATGTACTCCAAACATAAAGCCACCTTTTATAAGCAGCCCATAATTGCTATGATCAATCGCGGTTCAGCATCTGCCAGTGAGATCTTGGCGGGAGCATTACAGGATTTAGATCGCGGGATCGTAGTCGGAGAGACCAGCTTTGGCAAAGGTCTGGTCCAGAGACAATACCCCTTGCGTGATGGTTCTGCTGTTCGTGTAACCGTCGCTCGTTATTATACACCCAGTGGCCGATTGATTCAGCGTCATTATGAAAATGGTGATGCCAGGGATTACTATCTTGAACTCAGCGAAAGAGATCATGGTAAGGATACAACCAAACTGGAAGAAAAGCCAAAATTTACGACCAAAACAGGACGTACGGTATATGGCGGCGGTGGGATCACTCCGGATATTTTTCTTGAGGATCCGGCTGTTATGTCCAGAGACCTTGCCAAGCTGCGCCGACATGACATTAGATTCTTTTTCAAAATTGCTTCAGACCATGCCAGCGCACATCCGGAGTTGGCCGAAGATTGGCAGAAATTCAAGCATGATTTTGTGATTCCAGAGTCACTCATGGATGAAGTTTATGAGAAGATATTTGCCATAGAAGATCTTGAATTGAATGAAGAAAAGATACGAGGGGATGAGGAAACCATCCACTTTTTTATCAAAAGTGAACTCGCCGGTAAGCTGTGGGGGCGTAATGAGCAATATCAAATTAGAACGAAGATGGATAATCAAGTCCAGGAAGCGCTTCAATACTTTGATCAAGCTCGTGAGATTGCAGCTGCAGCAGAGTATTTGAAATAAAGGACTCGGGTTAGGTAGAAACTCGAAGTCATAACGGAAATTTGATTGACTTTAGAGCCGTATCAAACTATGATTGTGCGCTTGGTCAAATCGAGTTAATATCTTATATAGGATTAGGAGGAAAATCAGAATGGTTATGTGGTTTTATAACGGTGGGCCATTTATGTGGCCGATTCTTGTGGTTTTTATATTTGGACTGGTATTTGTTGTTGAACGTGCGATTAGTCTATTCAGGACAACCGTTCAGACATCATCCTTTCTAAAAAGAATTGAAGTTACCTTAAAAGAACAAGGTGTAGATGCAGCATTGGAAGTGTGTCGTAATACTCCTGGTTCTGTTCCCATCATTTATCTGGCAGGTCTTTCCCGGGTTGGTCGTGGTACTATTGCAGTAGAAAAAGCTATTGAGAGTGCCGGATCTATCGAAATGTCTTTTCTCGAGAATAATATGATCTGGTTATCAACAGTGGTTTCTATCGCTCCCATGCTGGGATTCACAGGAACTGTATTTGGCATGGTTAAAGCCTTTGATTCCATCGCGGCTGCTAATGATATTCAGCCAGCACTGGTTGCTGTAGGTATTTCAATGGCACTGTTAACGACACTCTTTGGTTTGGTCGTGGCGATGATCATTCAATTTTCCCAGAATGTTTTCACTTTTATGATCGATAAATTGATCGTCAAGATGGAAGAATCATCTATCAATCTGATTGATACGATTGAATCTCTGGAGAAAAAACAATAACACCATAATCGGGGTTAGCAGAAACTATGGCGTTTAAGAAAAGGAAAAAGCGAAGCGGCGGAGAAATTCCCACAGCATCCCTCCCGGATATTGTATTCATGCTGTTGCTCTTCTTCCTGGTTACCACGACCATTAATATGGATAAGGGACTGGGAATGGTTCTTCCGGATAAGGGAGAATCAGTTGAAGTGCACAAGAAGAACATCACCAATATCTTGGTGAGTGCTTCGGGAAAAGTAGCTATTGGCAGTGGTGGCGATATTCGCATAGTGGATGTCCGCGAAATAAAACAGATTGCTAAACAACTTCTGGCCGTTAATGACAAGATGATCTTTTCTGTCAAAACAGATTCCCGGACCAAATACAAAATCTACGTTGATGTAATTGACCAGCTTAAACAGGCCAACGCTAAACGTATTTCGATTGCAGACCCGGAAAGTTAGATCATGCGCCTAAAACGAAAAATAAAAACCGAATCCGGGATTCCTACATCCTCACTGCCTGATATCATTTTTATGTTGCTGATTTTCTTCATGGTCGTAACGGTCTTGCGCGAATTTCAAGGTTTGAAACTGATCCTTCCAGAAGCAAAAAAGATCGCCAAACTGGAGGGGAATACACATGTTTCCCATATCTGGGCGACTGCAGAAGGAACAATCTCAATCGATGATGTGATCATAGATATGGGTAAGATCCGGACAATCATGTATGATAAAGTTGTTGCTGATCCACAATTAACAGTTTCTTTGAAGGCGGACAGGCAAACGGAAATGGCAATCATCACTGATATTCATCAGGAACTGCGCGAGGGTGGTTGTTTAAAACTAAACTATTCAGCAAAACCGAGGGAGTAGGACTATGATAGAACAACAACATCCTCATGCTTCGGTTAAGTTGCAGCATCGTAAATATCTTGAAATCGGTGCGGTTCTCGTGTTGAGTGTTTTCACGGTTGTTCTGTATGCTATCCCAAAATTTACCACAGAGGTATTGGTACAGGAAACGTATGTGGCTCCCATCGAGAACATTGAGATTCCACCGGAAACTCAACAGTTTGATAAACCACCACCACCGGCTCGTCCTTCCATTCCCATTGAATCTGAAGATGAGGAGATCGATGAAGATTTCACCATCGAAGAGACCGATTTGGAAGACTTTGAGATTCTGGATGAACCACCACCACCGCCAGAAAGCAATGTGATCTTCATTGCCTATGATGAACCGCCAGAACCCATAGGTGGCTATGGTGCGATCCAGAAAGCAGTAATTTATCCTGAGATCGCTCGCGAAGCGGGTATCGAGGGAACTGTGATTGTCCAGGCTACTATTGGTAAAGATGGCCGGGTTAAGGAAACGATCATTCTTAAAGGTATTCCCAAGACCGGCTTGGATGAAGCGGCCATGGATGCGAT
>JAUVKO010000033.1 GCA_030596225.1 Fidelibacterota bacterium | reverse complement strand
ATAAAATAAGCGATATCTTCATATAGTTTTGCACTCACCAGGATACTGCTTTCCAGTACAAGATGACCCAGAATAAAGAAGGCCAGGAAGGCTCCGGTGAGACCGCTGATGCGCTCATCAAGAAGTGCTCTCTTGGCTTTTTGAAAGCGCTGCTCTTTTGGCTGTGTCGAGTTTCTGCTTTCGGGTACAGTTCAGTATCAATACCTGTCATGATACCAGCTCCGATCTATGTTTATCCGCCTTTATTCCAACTATTTCGTTGGGACTTCGGCGCGATTTTTCGCCCAAAAACACGAGCGTATAACCGCAGTGAAGCTCATTGAGCGAAGACGGGTTATGGATGTCTCCCGGGTATTAACCCGAATATATCCGTTGCTAATAATAACTTCCGTTTCGATTGTTGGTCAATCACTGAGTAAATATCAACTCCTTTAACTCAATTTCCAGTATGAAGGCTCAACACCCATTAAATTTTTTACTAACTGATGTTGAACATTCATGATTGCTCGGAGCAAATATTAAACCAGTTTGTCTTATTTTTTAAAAATATCTTTGTAACAAATATTTAACCGCAAAGAACATATCCACGAAGCAATACTAATCCGCTATCATCAATAGCTGGTCCTCAGACTGTCAAACCACTCCAATGCCAGATAATATGCAGGTAAAGCTGCTGTTTCATGATTTGCACCTGCCAGGGGGACCAGATCCACACTCAAACCGCCATTAGTCTGCATGCTCTCAAAAGCACTGACCGAATTCTCATAGAAAACCGTTGAGTCTGAAGTCCCGTGAAACAGTCGAACGGGGGCAATGGGTCCCCAATCCAGTAACGAGTTTTCAAGAAGAGCTGTTTCAAGTTGAGTTTCTTCACCTGCAATAAATGAAGCTTTAAATTCTGATGTCAGGAGGGAGTCAATGTTAGTAGTGAGTTGAGCATTAATCTCGGAGCTAATGTGATTCCCATCAAAAAGACCTGGGATTCTGCTTGCGTATGGTTCCCGGAATATTTCACCAAGACGGTTCCATTCATAGATATCATTATAAGCCACAACGATATATGCGATATAGCCAGGATTTGCATAAGTGCTTCGATTCAAAAGGTTTCTGGTTGTCCCTAAAAGATCATAGGGACCAGCCATGGGAGCCACTGCTGTCAACTGAAATTCATCAGCATATTCCGCCTCAATTATCTTGTGCGTGGCCAGCGTTATAAAGCCACCTTCTGAATATCCCGCCAGAAAAAGCTTATCACTTAATGTCATTTCATTTTGGCAGGCGTAAATCTGTGCTGCTCTAAGCATATCAATAACCGCATTGGCTGACAAACCAGCATGTAAATAAGGATGCAGGAGTTGGGAATCTCCAAGACCTAGATAATCAGGGACCACAACCAAATATCCGTTCATTGCAGTGATAAGACCCTCTGCAGTGAAATAGGGATGCACAGAGCCTACCTCGTCACGCTCAAAGACTGTCCCATGTTGAACACTCATTAGATCAAGTGTGTCAAGACCTTGGGGAATAAGCATCAAGCCCGAAACTTTGCTTAGCTCATCGTGCTTGTCCAGGGTACGATAGGACACGCGGTAAGCATCAACAGTATAGTCCAGCTCAAGTCCTATGGGCGCACCGTAATAATTGAGAATGGCCTGGACCTCTTCAGGAGTAAAGGTCAGAAAGTAAGTTGCCTCCAGCAATTCTCCGGCAACATCACTTGGATTACAGGGGTCAATAATGGGTTCATCAGTTGCTTCAGTTTCACAGGAAATAATCCAGAATAGAGGGATCAGGATTAGAAGTGTCCATTTGAATTGTGCTTTTTTCATAATTGTTTAAAACTGACTCATAATTACAAATTCGTCATAGCGTTCATCCAGATCGGCTTTTTCAAGATAGGTGATGCCATCCACTGAGAAATCCACTACACAAAAAGAAGCCAGAACAGAACCAAAGACTACAGCCAGCTTAATATTATCAAAGGAATGATCTCTGGATTGAGTCAGATATCCGATCAGTGCGCCAACAAAGGTATCGCCAGCCCCCGTGGGGTCACGCACTTCATCTAAAATGAGTCCCGGCACCGTAAACACCTGATTCTCATGAAAAAGCAGGGCGCCGTGTTGACCCTTCTTGATCACAATCCATTCCGGTCCCATTTCCTTCAGTTTTTGAGCAGCTTTGCCATAATTACGTTCACCGGTAAGCATACGGGCTTCTTCATCATTGATCACCAGCATATTGACCCGCTTTATAAGTGTCATAAGCTCATCACCGGCTGTCTCAATCCACAAGTTCATGGTATCCAGAACGATAAAGGCCTCTGATTCCAGTTGATCCAGAACTTTGTGCTGCAAGCCGGGATGAATATTTGCGAGAAGAACATGGGATGCATTTCTGTAAGTCTCAGGCAGGATGGGATCGAAGGTTTCAAACACATTCAGGTCAGTAAATAAGGTGGTGCGGTCATCCAAATTCTTAGCATAGCGTCCTCCCCAGCGAAAAGTTTTTCCCGGTTCAACAACGAGCCCCTCAAGATTGATGTGGTGATCTTTAAAGAGTGCAATAACTGAATCCGGGAAATCCTCACCAACAACACCAACAATGTGGGGGTTGGTAAAGTAGCTTGCCGCAAGTGAGCAATAACTGGTGGATCCACCCGGAACATCAGAGACTGAGCCGGCAGGTGCTTCAATAGTGTCCAGGGCTAGAGACCCGACAATGACCAGGGACATGGTGACTCCTTATTCAGTGGTTTGTATGACTTCATCCGTTAAAAATGCTCTGGAATCATTGTTCCTCCAATCATTTTCCATTGAGAACGCTATTTTCTTGTCTAGATTCCCATCATGAAAACTATGATAATGATTCTTCTGCTGGTGTTTGTGAGCCTCACAAGTGCTCAAAACTATGAATTCTATAATAAAAAACTAACTGCCGAGCAAAAAGAACAGGCTATCTATCTGGAAAAGAACCTGATGGCAACCTGCTGTTTCGGTGGTCCCATCTACATGCACGGAAAGAATCAACGCACTGAGGAAGCCAAGATTACCATCCGTCGGCTGCTGATTGAGGGCAAGACAATAGACGAGGTCTTGGATCATTTCAGAAATAGTATTGATCCTCGAACCGGGACACCCTATGGAAATCGCATCCTGGCATCACCTAAAGCCAGTGAAACAGTTGGTCGGGTTTCCTATTTGATGGTAGTTGGTTTTGCGATTATTGGACTTGTGTTACTAGCTTTAGCCGTTAAAAAACTCAGATTCCAAAAAGAGAATCAAAAACCCCTGGAAACGATTTCGGACGATACTCTACATAAGATCGAGTCAGAACTTTCTGATCTGAACTAAAATTCAGGAATTTTGATCGGATAAAGTATGAAGACGATCTCGAATCTTGACAGCTAGCTCATAATCCTCTTGGGAAACAGCCTCACGCAAATCTCTCTCCAGATCAAAACGTAACTCTGCTCTTCTGGTAATCTCACGAACATTCTCAGTTAAGCTTGGCTTGAACTCCTGCTCCTTACTCTCAGAGAGGAGAATGGGCACAGAAGCGGTATCAAAAACCTGCTTAGCAACACGAATAGGTATGCGTGCTCGCAGAGCGAGAGCTATAGCATCACTGGGTCTGGCATCAATCGTTTCAAACGTTTCACCACTACGAATATTAAGTTGGGCATAAAAGGTGCCTTCTTTAAGATCGTTGATTACCACACTTTCCAAACCATCAGTCAATGAATTGATCACTGTAGATAAAAGATCATGAGCCATGGGTCGGTCAAGTTTGATTCCCTCAATAGCCATAGCAATAGCCTGAGCCTCAAATTGCCCTATAACAATAGGCAAACTGCGTGATTCTTCCTCAAGGGGTTGCAGAAAGAGGGTATATCCAGGATCATCTGCCCGGGAAAAAAAGAGGATATTCTTAACGGTAACTTCGATCATCTTAATACCGGGATAAACATACAATCACACACCGGTGCATGTCAATTACTCACAGCTTGAAAATAGCTAATTTTGTGGAAATGTGATATTTGGTGCTTTTGAGCGTTTATCAGTGTTTACGGTTAAGAATCATATCGGCTAATGCATTCAACATTGTTGTATCTTTGAAGTCGGATGATGTCAAGATCTGGTCTGCTTCATTGATCCATTTCTGGATAAGTCTTTGGGCACGTTCAATGGTGCCATGATCGATCATCCAGGTTTGAATTTGCTTCCGGTCATCATCGCTAAGCTGATCTGATCTCTGAATTTGTTTCCATTGCTCCATTTCCGTAGCGCTAAGGGTCTTTTTTAAGTCCAGCCAAATCCAGGTCTTCTTCTCATTGAGCATATCACTGCCTAGACTCTTCCCCATGGTCTCGGCTGATGATGTGACTTCCAGCAGATCATCCTGCATTTGAAAAACTCGTCCCAGAAGGAGACCAAAACGAGATAGGACATTCACTGCCTGTTCATCACCTCCACCTACAATACCGCCTAATTGGCAGGCCAGCTTGATGAGTGCACCGGTTTTCAGGTCGATCATCATCTCATATTGGTCAGGTTCAACATGGGGACTCTGTTCAAATTGCATATCCCAACCCTGACCTTTACAGACATCCATGGCTCCATCATTAAAAGCCCGAAACAAACGTGGTATTTTGGCATCTTCAATTTCTGAAATTATTTGATATACATAAATGAGCATTGTATCGCCACTGAGCAATGCCCGATCACGATCATAGGCCGCGTGAACAGTTGGAATTCCCCGTCTTATCTCATCTCCATCCATGATATCGTCATGAATCAGAGTAAAAGTGTGAAATATTTCAAGAGCTACACTCACCATGACGGCGTCTTTCCAATTACCACCAACAGCTTCTGTTGACGCCAGACAGAGAGCCGGTCGCAACATTTTTCCTTCACCCTTAAGGGCATAACGCATGGGCTCAAACAAGTAATCAGGCTCTGTAGCGAACTTGGGGTTAGTCAAATGATGACGAACAGTTGCTCGCCATTCATTCAATTTTTGTTTCAATTCTTGATTCATATTCCCCAATCCTATACTAATCTAACACTTATTTTTTAATTAACCGCAAAGGGCACGAAGTTTTTTGATGTACCTTGTTACCATATAAATATTGGGCTTCTCAGGCCATTTCTTTGAGTAGCTTGCGGTTTCCCACAAAATCCCCGGTAGTAGCCACACCTGTACCAAACATTACCATTTTCAGGGTCTCTTTCCAGACCAGTAAGGTTTCTACAAGCTGATTCACATCGGCGGCTAGAGCCGGTTTAAGAAGAGGTCCCGCAAGTCCCCCAAGATGGGCACCCAAAGCCAGGGCTTTTGCCAAATCCAGAGGGTGTTGCAAACCACCACTGGCAATCACCGTCATTTCTGTGGTTAATCCAGCCAATACTTCTGCCGTTGGTTCACCCCAATCAGCAAATTCATAGGCTGTACGTTTGAGTATTGATTGATCGGTGGAAAGTCTTTCTCTCTCAATAGAGATCCAGTTACTACCACCGGCACCGGCAATATCAACGATCTTAACGCCCACTTCTTCCAGTCGTCGGATCACATCGCGAGAAAGCCCCTGACCTACCTCTTTCACAATGATAGGTAATGGAAATTCTCGCACCCACCGTCCAATGACCGCTAAAGCTCCCCTGAAATCAGGTTCTCCTTCCGGCTGAAAAGCCTCTTGAAGTGAATTTAAATGAATGATCAAACCATCAGCCCGTAACGCTTCACAAAACACTGCCACTTGACTCATAGATTGAGCAGAAATGATCTGGGCAATACCCAAATTGGCTAGAATAACTGCTGTGGGTGCTTTTTCCCGGGCTATCAGAAAGCTATCTCTGGTTCTTTCATCTTCAAGGGCTGTTCTCATACTGCCCAGTCCCAGAGCACAACCCACATTTTCAGCTGCTTCTGCCAGCGTTGCATTGAACTGATAACTTGCCTGTGTTCCACCACTCATGGAACTGATTAACAGTGGAAATTTTAAGGTTTTACCTAGAAAAGTGGTGCTTGTATCGATTTCCTTGAGATCAAGTTCCGGAAGAGCATTATGGATAAACCTCCATTGCTCAAATCCAGCAGAGATGGAAAATTTCAAGGCATCATCCTGGGCGAGTTTGAGATGATCACGCTTACGTTGTTTAATGTCCCTCGTCAAGGCGTACCTCGCCAAACTCCTCAATTTTACTCATAACAATGTTTTGAATCTCTTCCATGCGTTCTTTAGTCTTGGCTTCAAAACGCACCACTAAAACAGGTTGTGTGTTGGATGCCCTTACCAATCCCCAGCCATCTCCGAAACGGATACGGACACCATCCACATCAATACAATCGTAGTTAGCTTTGAAATATTCGGCTGCGCTTTCAGCAATCTCAAATTTCTCAGAATCAGAATTGCAGGTTAGTCTGATCTCCGGGGTTGAATGATATTTGGGAAGTTCATCGACCAATTCTGAAAGCGGACGATCAGTTTTGGAAAGCAATTCAAGCATCCGTCCACCGTTGTAAATGGCATCGTCAAATCCAAAATACCGGTCAGCGAAAAAGAGGTGACCACTCATCTCCCCGGAAAAGGGCGAATTGAGCTTTTTCATATGCGTTTTTATATGAGAATGTCCGGTCTTGTACATCACTGGTGTGCCGCCAAACTCAGTTATCTTTTCTTCCAGAGCCTGTGAACACTTCACATCAAAGATGATCTTATCATCCTTGGACTTGATCACATCCCGGGCAAACAGGATCATTTGATAATCAGCCCAAACAACATTCCCTTTTTCATCAATGACACCCAGACGGTCTGCATCTCCATCAAAGGCGAGTCCAACATCATAACCTCCCCGCTTAATTTCATCCTGGATGTCCTTAAGATTCGCAGCAACAGTGGGATCCGGGTGATGATTGGGAAAGGTCCCATCCACATCACAATACAGAGCTGTTACTTCACAGCCAAGTGCCTCATATACTTCAACGGCACAAAGAGCAGCTGCGGCATTCCCGGAGTCCACCACAATGCGCATGGGGCGCTTGAGATCGATTCCCTTGATAACATTGTCAACGTATTCCGGCAGTAAGTTGTATTCTGTGGCAGTTCCTTCACCCAGTTCAAAATCATTGTTTCGAATCAGCGCAAGCATGTCCTGAATATCCTGACCAAAAAAGGCCAGTTGATCGTAAGTGAGTTTGAAACCGTTGAACTCCGGTGGATTGTGAGAACCGGTAATCTGGCAGGCACCATCCACATCATCAAAATGGAAGACAGAAAAATAATTTCCCGGTGTTGGCAAGATCCCAATATCCATGACGTCTATACCGGTGGACAAAGCTCCCGCCTTAAAATATTCTTTTAACTGAGGTGTGGTCAGTCGAATATCACCTGACAGAGTGATTTTTTTACCGCCCCGCCGTTTTACAATGGTAGCAAAAGCCTTTCCCAAAGCAACCACGACCTCCTCCTGGAAATCAATAGCTACTTCCCCGCGGATATCATATTCTCTAAAAATAAATTCATTAACGTTCATTAATATTTTCTCCTGGTTTCATTTTTTTTAACCACTGAGATCCCAGAGAGCACAGAGCTAAATATTGTGTAAAACCCTCTTAATTCCGTTTCCCAATAATTTATAGACCAAGGTTCCTGCGAACCTCAATTACCACGCAAATGATCACCCCTGACAACTTATTGAATTTTAATAACTGTTCTTTACCCATGCAATTATTCTTTTCAGACCTAATTCAATCCTCTGTGTGCTCCGTGTACTCTGTGGTTAGTTATTAAGTTTCTTTTTCAAGTTCATCTATTGCCAAGCGAACATTGCCTGAAAAGCGATCTAAATATAGTTGACATTCTTCTGCAGAAGCATTGCTTTTGTGCATGACCAGGGCCACCTTGACATAGTTATCAGCTCTGGCTAGTAGGTCAGTAGCATCGTCATAGTTACATCCTGTAATAGTAGAAATGATTCGTCGGGCACGGTCTTCCAGTTTCACATTTGTGGCTTTCAGATCAACCATGAGATTTTCATACACTTTACCGCGCTTGATCATGGCTGTGGTTGTGATCAGGTTAAGTACCATTTTTGTGGCGGTGCCAGCTTTCATCCTGGTTGAACCGGTAACCACTTCAGGACCTACAGGGACAGAGATCAGTACATCCACATCGATATCGATATGACTCCTGTCTGTACAGGTAAAAAAGATAGTTGCTGCGCCAATCTCTTTAGCCCGTTCTAAAGATCCAAGGACATAAGGGGTTACACCACTCGTGGCGATCCCCATGATTACATCTTTATCAGTCACGCCTATCTCATCCATCAGTTTGCGTCCATCTTCAGGAAAGTCTTCAGCGCCTTCCACTGCAGTTCTAAGAGCTGAATCACCACCTGCAATAAAGCCCTGCACCCGTTCTGGACAGGCATTGTAGGTAGGTGGAATCTCTGAGGCATCCAACACTCCTAATCGCCCACTGGTTCCGGCTCCTACATAGATCAAATGTCCTTCATTTTGAAACGCCAGATCTACCAGGTCCGTGGCTTTTTCAATATCATCCATTTGCTCAGCTACCCTGGAGGCAATGATTTGATCTTCTTGATTGATGATTTTCAGTATCTCGCGAGTGGAATCAGAATCCAGATTCATACTCTTTAGATTACGTTGTTCAGTCAGCAATTTACCCAGTTTAGATGTCATTGAAAGATCTCACTCCCCACTTATTTATCTTTATTAGATGTCAGGATTTGATTCCTGACTTTTTCAAAAGCTTCTCTTAAGTCGGCGGCAATTATACACTGGAAGGTGTTTGTAAACCAAATGATATCATCAATATTAACACCGGCAAACAAAGCTCCCCTAATATGCGCCCGAAATTGACTGACCATCCCTGATGCCATAAGAGTTGCCACTACAGCCATCTCACGATCCTGAAGACTCAAACCCGGTCGAGAGAGAACACGGCCATAGCCATCCTCGATCATCCAGCGTGTAAGATCCGGGTGTAATTCATCCATAACTTGAATAAGCCGAGAATGGTGTTTACCGTAGACAATCCCGCTGGTAGCATAACCTGCCGCATGATGATCATAAACATGTACGCGAGAACCGGTTTGAGGGAAATATTCTCTAAGCTTTTTAAGTGCTTCGATGGCCTTGGGAAAACCAGCAAACAATAGTGTTTGGAGAATTGCTTCTTCGATAGCCACTTGATCCAGCACTCCTTCACTTCTGGGGAACCATTCTTCCAACGCTTGTTCATCATTAAGAGTTGTAGCAATAACCAGAATCCCCAGGAGCAGTAATCGCTTTCGGTTTGAGTCCTGTTCATTGGACCAGATGTCTATCATGCTTGAATTGCAGAATGAGGATAGCAAAGATGTATTCATAGCCCTATAGAATAATCGTCTATCAGGACATTGAAACTTCTATTTTTTTATTACGCCAATTGTTAGCTGATTTTAATCAGGGATAACAGAAGACAGAAGACAGAAGACAGAAGACAGACTAACTTCGTTTCCCTATGATTACTATAGCTTCACGGGTTGAGCCATCAATTCCTGTAATAATTACCCTATCATCTTGAAATAAAAGTGAGGTAAAATAAAATCCTAAGTCCAATTCTTCTATTTGTGATCGCCACCATTTGTATCCATCAAAATGCACCAAAGTCCTGTTGAGTCATATACACAAGGTATGTAACCCTACTCACACTCTGCTCTGACGAGGGAGTCTGGAGGGTCTGGTGGTTCGTTACACGAAAATAATACTGAGAGCATAATTAGAAACTGCCCATATTTATACATGATTTGCATTGTTCTAATCAACAATATTGAAACCTTTCTACAAATATTGATATCACTCTATACTGTTTAACAAAACATCCATCATCTGTGAAAATCCGTGGCAAAATAAATCTCTCTGCGCCCTTTGCCTGCCCGCACCTGTCCGCCGCCTGCCTTTGCCGAAGGCCCACTACGCCGAAGTGCTACGTAGGCTGTACGGCTACGCGCAGGCAGGTACTTCGTACTAAGGAAAGCTGGCGCGCTCTGTGGTTAAAGTCTGCTAAACTGAAAACTCAAGTGTAACCTATCCTTCACCCTTGAATGAAATTATATTATTTGTATGTTGAACGTGAAAATGAACACCCGCCATAATCTAATAAACACTACCATATGATTGAGATCACTCTAGCTGTTATCGGTTTAATTCTCAGCTTCATCTTTGCCGGAGCAGAGATTGCCCTGTTGACCTCTAATCGACTACAACTGGAGGTTTGGCAACGCCGGGCAGTCAAAGGCTCAGCCTCAGCCATGAAAGCCAGTCAGGAACCGGAGAAATACCTTACAGCAACCCTTGTGGGCAATAATATCGCCAACATCATGACCACTTCATTTGCTACTGTTATGTTGATTCAGGTCATTCCTTATGAGGGTTTGATCCTCTTGATCATTTCAGTGAGTGTTCTGATCTTTGGGGAGATCATTCCCAAGACCCTTTTTCGTGAATTTCCCAATGTTTCCATGTTATTCTTTGGTCGCTTCATCCGTATTGCTGAAATTATCCTTTACCCCTTTACTGTCCTTCTGAACTTTTATCGTAAGCATATTCTCCGAAGTGATAAGGTGGAAAGTCAAACCAATCTGGATTCAGAAGAGTTGCATCTCCTTTTTAATGACCCTCGCCAAGAGAGTGGAGTTGACATTCATGAGCGCCAGACTATTGCTCGCATTTTTACCTTTAAAAACACTTATATCAGCGAAGTCATGACTCCACGCACGGATATGACATCTGTTTCCATAGATTTCAACATGGGAGAGGTTGAAACAGTCTTTATGGAATCCGGTTATTCAAAGCTGCCCGTCTATGAAGAGACCATCGATGATATTAAGGGGATTGTCTTTCTACATGATATTTTCAGAGGGGCTACTGAGTTACGCGAAGTCATACGCGAAGCTTATTTCGTACCTGAGACTAAAGCGGCTGATGAACTTCTAGGAGATCTGCAAACTAAAAGCCTGTCCATAGCCATTGTTATTGACGAGTATGGTGGTACTGCGGGACTTATCACCATGGAAGATCTTTCAGAGGAGTTATTTGGTGAATTTACAGATGCTTTTGATGAAGAAGACTCACCGGTCCAGACTTTGGAACAAGGTCTCCTGATCAAGGGCAATGCTGAGATCGATTTCCTCAATGAGCAATATGATTTCAGTCTTCCACCTGGTGAATATGAAACCCTGGCTGGCTTCTTAATTGAGAGCATGGGACACATTCCGCAAAAAAATGAACAATATCTTACCGATACACATCGCTACGTTATTTCATCTTCAACAGCCTTCCGTATCGAAACTGTTTTCGTACAGGAGCGCAATTAGCGAAACGGATTGGCTTTTTTTTCACTCATTGACCGTTACCTGATTCGGGCATTTTTCTCCACGATGTGGACCGTTCTCATCGGTCTAATAGGCCTCTTCACCATTGCCGATTTTGTGGAAAAGATCGATAATTTTGTGGATGCCGGAGCTGGCTTTGATATTGTACTGATCTACTATGGCTACAGTCTGCCATATTTCATTGATATGGCTTTACCCATGAGCATGTTATTAGGGACGGTTTTTTCACTGGGAACACTGAATAAACATTACGAAGTCGCCGCCATGAGAGCGTCCGGAATCAGTATGTTTAGAATTGCCCGACCGCTCCTCCTGTTAGGGATTTTTTTTACTCTGTTCCAGTTTTTATTTCAGAATCTAGTGGTCATGCCTTTTAATCACCAGCATAAAGAGATCACCCGAAATATTTTGAAACCTGCTCGGAGTCCGAAAAAGTTAAAAGAGGTTGTAAGGCAGGATCTCAATGGGAATATTATTGTTATTAAGTCCTATAATGTTGTCACCAATACCGGTAAAGATATTTCTATTCTAGCTTATAGAGACTCTGGAATTACTGAACGCTGGGACTATGCCCAACTCAGGTGGATTGATTCCCTGCAAGCCTGGCACAATAGTAAGGGTCTGAACCGTCGCTTTGATGCCCAGGGACGACTTTTATTCTCGGAGATGAGTGTTAAGGATGATCTGCCCATTACTTTGACACCCACAGATATCCGCAAGGAACAGATTCGACCTAATGAAATGAATATTTTCCAACTCAGGGAATTCATTATAAAGAAAAAGCTGCTGGGGCTTAACCCCCACCGCTGGGTGGTAGACTTTCATTTCAAACTGGCTTTTGTCATGACCGGATTCATAGTCATCTTCCTGGGAATAAGCTTTGCTTTGCAGGGAACCAGAGAGAATCTTGCTATAGGTGTTGGGAAAAGTGTTCTGGCTCTTTTTATATATTATTTCCTGATTGTAGGCGGGCAAAAAATCGCCTATAACAGTTCCATGCACCCGGCTTTTGCAGTATGGTTTGGCGATGTAGTACTGTTCGCAGTCGGCACCTGGTTATTTATTCGAACTTCGAAAAAATAATTTTCTTGATCCTTGCGAAGGTTCTAAATCCTTCACAAGGTTTTAAATTGATTTTGTGGTGATATAAGGCGACGATTCAAATCGTCGCTTTTCAAAATATCTGAAAAAAGGAGAAAGCTGTAAAATCTCCAGCTTATACCAATTGTATTTCAAAGGTGCACTATAAGTCCAAAATATTTTTTCGTTTTAGAAGCTTCACAATTAGAAGCATAGCGGTAGCTATGGTGAAAATTTTAAGTGCACTAAAACGGGAAAAGATGCAGAATTTTAGTGCAAATTTGAGGTGT
>JAUVKO010000252.1 GCA_030596225.1 Fidelibacterota bacterium | reverse complement strand
AAGGAAGTCATTGAAGGAAATGAATGCGGTATTTCGCTGAAGGATTATAATAAGATTCAGGTAGGGGATATAATTGAATTCTACACTGAAGAGATCATAAAACGTAAGTTGGATTCGAGTCCAAAATAATAATAGCTGGATTGAAGTAGTCAGAGAATGGGTATCGCAAGACAAGAGCGGGTTGCAGAGGCAGTTAGAGCTGCCGTGGCTGATTTTCTGATTCTGAATTTAGCTAATTCAACACCTGGATTTATATCTGTTTCCAGAGTAAAGATGGCTCCCGATCTGAAGCTAGCTAGTGTCTATTTTACAATCTATGGCTCAGAAGAAGATGTAGCTTTTAGTTTTAAAACCCTTGAAAAACATAGTGGGCGCATCCGTTACCATGTGGGACAGGAAGTGCCTTTAAAATATGTACCCGGTTTAAGATTCTTTATAGATGATTCATTGGAATATAAGGATAAGATGAATCGAGTGATGAAAGATTTATGATCGGCACAGAGCACATCATAAATATTGATAAGCCAATGGATTGGACCAGTTTTGATGTGGTCAACAAGATTCGTTACACTACGAGAATCAAAAAGGTAGGGCATGCTGGAACACTAGACCCTTTTGCCACCGGTGTTCTTATTGTTTTAACAGGGAAGAATACCAAACGGCAAAATGAGTTTATGGATATGCCAAAAACCTACGAAGCAAAGATCAGACTGGGTGATTTGAAAGATACAGGCGATCGTACCGGTAAAGTCGTTGAATCGTTGCCCGTTCCGGAACTGAGTGAAGCCAAGATCCTTTCTGCACTGGAATCATTTAAAGGTGAGATCCAACAAGTTCCACCCATGTATTCAGCAAAAAAGGTTGATGGCAAAACATTATATAAAATGGCTCGTAAGGGGCAAACTGTTGAACGTCAACCTGCTACTGTAACCATTTATAGTATTGAATATTTGTCATATAGTGATGCTCTGCTCAGAATTCGAGTAGACTGTGGGAAAGGGACATATATCCGGGTTTTGGCTGAGGATATCGGTCGAAAACTTGGCACCCTGGCATATGTTGAAGAATTAAAAAGAACTGCGGTGGGAGACTATCGTATAGAGGATGCATTAAGCATACCAGAGTTTATTGAAAAATGGAAATTGTCCGCTGCATAGAAGATTTTCCTGAGCTCAATGGTTGCGTGGCTACCATTGGGAGTTTTGATGGTATTCACCGTGGTCATCAGGCACTCATTAGGAAATGCATCTCGGAGGCAAATGCTCGTGAAGTTTCCTCTGTGATCATTACCTTCCATCCCCATCCTCAGCTGCTTTTGAGGGAAAGTGATCGGCGTCCCATTCGCTTACTCAGCGGTATTGATGAACGAGTCTATTTAATTGAGAAGTATGCCCCTGTTGATATCCTGTTGGTTTTAGATTTTAATCAGGGCTTTTCGACAATGAACGCTGATGAATTTGCTGAGCAGGTATTGGAAGATGCTCTTGGAGTACAGCACATGGTGATTGGGTATGACCATTGTTTCGGGCACAATCGTGAAGGGAATGTTGAATGGTTGAAGCAACGCGGTGATCTTAAAGGTTATGGGATCAGCATTGTTGGACCGATTAATAATGAGGATATTCCGGTTAGTAGCATGTTGATTCGGGATCATATTCAATCAGATCGTCTGGATCTGGCCAATGCTATGTTGGGACACGCCTACACCTTATTTGGTACGGTTGTTCATGGTGAGCAGAGGGGGCAAAGTCTGAATTTCCCGACGGCAAACGTGGAACCACACGTGGCGAATAAGTTACTGCCCAACCGAGGTGTATATCTCAGCAGGATGAAAACCGATAATTTCTCAAGCTTTGGTATGTGTAATGTGGGTATTAGACCCACATTCAAGAATGGTGAAGAGATTACGATCGAAGTGAACCTTTTTAATATTCCTGAAGGTAATGAAGATCTGTATGAAGAAGAGGTAATCCTTGAATTCTTACAGAAATTGAGAGATGAAAAAAAGTTTTCCAGTGTGGATGATTTAATAGAACAATTAGAAAATGATAAAAAAACATGTATAGCGATAATCGAAAATTATCGAGATGTCTGAAGGAGGACATATGTCAATAACAAAAGAAGAAAAGGCTGCTCTCACCAAAGAATATGGTGAGAATGAGAAAGATACAGGTTCCTCAAGTGTTCAGGTAGCGATTCTCACTACTCAGATTAGGAATCTGACAGAGCATTTGAAAGCCTACAAAAAAGACCATCACAGTCGTCGTGGATTGCTCAAAATGGTTGGGCAAAGACGTCGTCTGCTGCGCTACATCCAGAAAAGTGATGTAGCTAAATACAAAGCTTTGATTGAAAAGCTTAGTATACGTAAATAGGAATTGGAGAAATTTTGATTAAAAAAGAAATGGTGCTGGGTGGCCGAACACTTAGCCTCGAAACTGGTCGTATGGCCAGACAAGCCGGTGGATCTGTGCTTGCCATCTATGGTGAGACAGCAGTCCTCGTTGCAGCTACTGCATCAAAACATGAAGACAATACGCGGGATTATTTTCCGCTTCAAGTAGAATATCGTGAAAAAAGTTATGCCGGTGGCAAGATTCCCGGTGGCTTTTTCAAACGGGAAGCCAGACCTTCTGAAAAGGAGATTCTGAGTGCACGAATGACAGATAGACCAATTCGTCCACTTTTACCGGAAAGTTTTAATAATGAAACACAGGTCATGATCACGGTTGTGTCCAGTGATGGTGAGAATACAGCTGATGCCTTAGGTACGATTGGTGCCTCTGCTGCATTATCTATCTCAGATATTCCCTGGAATGGCCCGGTGGCCTCTGTCCATGTTGGTCGGATTGATGGTGAATTGATACTGAACCCCACTTATGCCCAGGCAGAAGAATCTGAAATGGATATTACCATTACAGGTACTGCAACAGATGTGGTCATGGTCGAGGGTGAAGCTAAGGAAGTTTCAGAAGAAATCATGGTTGAAGCTCTCGTTTTCGCTCAGAAAGCGATTTCCGAAGTCGTTGCTTTCCAGCAAAGTTTTATTGACGAGATCGCTCCTGTAAAACGAGAAGTTAAGGTTGATGAGGAAAAGGAAGCCATTAAAGCAGCCGTAGATACTGCGATCGATGAAGTCGAATTGACTAAACTCAACTCCATCATTTTAAAGCTGGAGCGCCAGGAAGCACGCAATACTGCCAAAGATGCTCTGATCGC